>NZ_CAMVDO010000014.1 GCF_947166265.1 uncultured Fibrobacter sp.
ATCCATCCAGAAAGCCTGCGAAAGCTACCGCATCACCGACGAACAGAAGAAAATCTTGCGCGGGTTGAAATAATCCCCCAACGTGAGCAACAAACGTCTCCAAAAAGTCCACATTTGACATTTAGTCATTTTGGGGATATATTTAAGGGTATGATTGGCTTTGGAAAAAAATTTAAGGTTTCGCGCATGGCAAAGGCGGGCGCGGCGCATGTTACGGTGCGTTTTGCGGCACATGCCACGTTGCGTTCTGTTGCTCTCGCGGCATTGCTGGGGGCGGGGCTTGCATCGCAGGCATTTGCGCAGACAAAAGTAGTAGTGGACCCTGGCAAGCGCTACCAGGTTTTCGAGGGCTGGGGCTCCAGTCTTTGCTGGTGGGCCGTGAAGGCGGGCGCCTGGAGCGAGGCGAATCGGGACAAGCTGATTGGCGCGATTGCGGATCCTGATACGGGTCTTGGCTACACGATTTTCCGTTACAACATCGGCGGCGGCGACCAGCCGGGGCATAATCACCTCACGAAGGGCGATGGCGCCGCGGCGGTACCCGGTTACAAGCCTACCGAAAGTGGCGACTTTGACTGGACGGCGGATCCGTACCAGCGTAACATCGCCTTTGAGCTCGCGAAGCGCGTAAAGGACCCGATTTTCGAGGCGTTCAGCAATTCGCCCCCATGGTGGATGACCAAGAGCGGGTGCGTCTCGGGCGGCAACAATGGCGCCGACAACCTGAAAGAAGATTACTTCGATGATTTTGCCGATTACCTTTCCGAAGTAGCGCTCCATTTCAAGAAGGAATGGGGAATCACGTTCCGCACAGTGGAACCATTCAACGAACCGAGTGCCGGCTGGTGGAAAGCGAACGGCGACCAGGAAGGTTGCGGTTTCAAGAATAACCAGTCCAAGATGATTGTGGAACTCGGCAAGGCGCTCGAGGCAAAGGGCCTGTTCCCCGAAACTTCGGTGAGTGCCGCCGACGAAACGAACATCGGCGATGCGCTGAACCAGTTCAACGGTTACAGCAGCGAGGCTCTTTCCTACATGTTCCAGGTGAACACGCACAGCTATTCCGGCGGCGAGAATCGCGCAAAGTTGTTCAATGCGGCGTTCGCCAAGAATAAGCGCGTGTGGCAATCCGAAACGGGACCGCTCCACAAGAGTGGCGACGAAAATATCGCGCTCTGGATGGCGGGCGTGATTCTTGCGGACCTCCGCGACATGAAGGCGAATGCCTGGGTGGACTGGCAGCTCGGCGACCCAGCGGAAAACTGGCGCACCTTTGCGCTGGATCATAAAAAGGAAACTTTCACGCCGAATGCTCGCTTTTATATGCACGCGGCCTTCAGCCGCTTTATTCGGCCGGGCTCGCGCATTATCGACAGCGATAACGGCAATACGCTCGCGACGCTGCGAGAAGATGGCGCTTTGGTGCTCGTGGTTCGCAACAGTGGCGAAAGCGACGTGAAGTACGAATTCGACTTGCGCGGGTTTGACAAAATCGGCGCAAGCGCGAAGGTGGTACGGTTCGAATTGCCGGGCAGTTTAAATGAGCAATCCGATATCGCGGTGTCGGGGAAGACGCTTTCGATGACGGCACCTGCACAGACGATTACGACGATGGTGATTGACGGCGCCGAAGGTGGCGTCTGCAAGCCGGATACGATTGTCCCGTACGTGAAGGTGCATGACGGTGGCTGGAACGAAACCACTGACGTGAAGCCGAATAAGGGCGACTCGCTAGTAATTGGGCCACATCCGTGGGAAGGCGGCCGCTGGGTTTGGAGTGGCCCGAACAATTTCACTTCGACCGACCGCGAAATCCGCTTCAAGAATCTTGACGGAAAATCAAGCGGCTACTACAAGGCCGTCCACACGAATGCCTTGGGCTGCGAAGCCTCCGTAACCATCAAGGTGGTGGTGGATGATCCGGAAAATCCGTTCGTGGAACCGGACACGACCAAGGAAGACTCTACCACGGCGACAGGGAACCGCAATCTTGTGGGTCTCGAAATCCGTCCGAACGAGCCGATTCAGGTCTTTGACATGCAGGGCCGATTCCTGGGCAAATCGCTAAAGCTGGCTCCGGGAAATTACCTTGTCCGCGAAGGTTCCCGCCTGCGCCAAATCCGAATCAAGTAATTTTCACGTTGTTTTTGATAAAATAATGAGGATAGTCAAAAATTTTTGCTATCCTTTGTTTATGCTTTTACAAACAACCGCTCAAAAAATCGTCTTTTCCCTCCTCGCCCTGTTCCTCCTCGTTACCACGGGCAAGGACTGGTTCGACTTCTATTCCTGCGGCGCGGTAAGCCAGTGCCTTTCCGAAGCCGGAACCCTCCAGCTTTATACCAAGTCCGTCATGACGACGTTGCTGACGGTGCTTGCCTTTATGAAGGCGCCGAGTGCTTTCTGTAGCAGGGACGGTAAGCTGCTGCGTATTGCGTTTGTGTTTTCGCTCATCGCCGATTATTGTTTCAGCTTGACTACGGTAATCGCCCCTAATTCTGGATCCCTCGGCACCCTTTTGGGAATATCCTTTTTTATGGTGTTTCAGACGGTTCTTATTTATAGGCATTCCCGCACCTCCGAATCGGATACTAAACTTCCGCGGGTATATGCTTTGCTTGCGATCGCTGTTCTTGCGGGGATTATCTTGCTTGCGACAGGAACCCTGGAACTCACGGTAGCGATCGTCGTTGTTTACGGCGTGTTTGTCGTTACCTCCATGATCGTGGGTATCCTTGCTCCGCGAAAGGAATATTTCCCGTCTAAAAACGCCCTGTTTGTCCGTTGGGGTATGGTCGCCTTTTTCTGCTGCGATGCATGTGTAGGCCTTTCCATGGTTACGGGCGAAAATCACAGTGCTTTGCAGGCCGTGGCCGAAATTGCAAATAACCTAATCTGGTGGTTCTACGTGCCGGCCCAGCTCATGCTGATTCGCGCTTCCGCAAAACCGGAATAGAATTCGGTCCGCGCAACCTGAATAAGGTGCTGTCCGCAAAACGGCTCTACGCCTTGATTTCCTTGTTTAAAATTTTCTGGCTACGGATGGCGACTGTCGGATGTTCGCGATAGATGGCCGCAAAAAGTTTCGTGTAGGGAATCTCGCTTGTGGCAAGGTCACGCATTGCGGCCTTCGCCACTTTCTTGCCGAGCTTTTCAAAGGCATAGTGATCGGCTTCGTATTCCTGGTGCCAGCAGTACAGGTGAAATACCGTGCGGAACGGAATTGCGGCCAGGTGCAGCCACAGTACCGCTTCGACAAGTGACATTTCGCGGCTTGCGAGCAAGAACGCGAACAGCCACACGGCAAGCAGAAGCAGGGCGATCTTGGCGAGGTTCCGCAGAATCCCGTGTCGCAGTTCCGCATGTCCTTCTTCGTGCTTTTTCTGGAATTCGCTTTCGGCAGGGGCCTTCCGGTGTTCCGGTAACGGGACGATGTCGTTTACCAGGGGAATCAGGCGCAGCAGGGCAAAAACGCCTCCACGCATCTGCGTGAGTCTGCGTTCACGAATTTCGAGCGTAAGCCTCGCGGCAATTTCCAGAATCAGAAAGATTCCGAGCAATGTCCACGACAGGTTCATTCAGGCCTTGCCGTTTTCACGATGGTTCCGAGCCGACGCAGCTTTTCTTCGACGCGGGCCTTTTCCCATTCCGAGAAACCCTTGTCAATGGGGTGTGCGTCGTCGTAGTCGTCAAAGATGGCGCGTCCGCGTTCGTTGTCCTTGTCGAGCCCGTGGGTCACGCGTTCGTACCAGTCCTTTTCCAGCTGGCGGTAACGCTTGAAAAGTTCGTCGAATGTCTCGGGGAGCGACACCGTGCGCATCACGTCCTTGTTGGTGTCGTTTGTCGCGAGGCGGCGCAGTTCCTTGACCGGTTGCGTTTGCAGGTTCACGTCGTTAATGACGAGGGATATGATCTGTTCCAGGGCGTAGCGTGCGAGGTATTCCTGGTAAGTCCTGAGAGCCTGTTGGCGTACGCGTTCACGCAGGAAATTTTCTCCGAGTCCGTCGATGTGTTCCTTGGTGTATATGTCGCGGACGGTTGTCACTTGCAGGCGCTGGTAGGCGTCGTAGACGTAGCGAACGGTATCGGGGCTAAAGATCGTGTAGAAAGAAGACGGAATGATTCCCTTGCCGCGCAGCGAATACTTGTAGAGGTTGCGGTCGAGCGCGTAGGCGTTGTTCGCGTAGTTCCAGCCGGGTACGATTTCATTTAAGCGCGGGGCGACTCCTACGAGTTGCGGGTCGCCGGGGCGAATGAGCGAGAACGGGAACTTGACGCGCTGCGGGAGCGTTGTAAGTCCGGTCGCAATCAAGGTAAAGGGCGATTCTCGGAAGTTCGCGGGGAACTTGATGTTCACGCCGAGTCCAAAGAACATGCCAAGTCCTGGCATTACTTCCTGGTCGGGCATGCGTCCGGTGTGGTTGCTGCCGACATTTGCGCCGTAGCCCAGGTTGCCGCATCCGTCGGGCCAAAGGGCTGCAATCAAGAGCGAATGGTGATGCATCTGGGTCAGGGGGCCCACGTATGAACTGTTCACTTCGCCTTCCTCGATGTGGCAGCACGGAGCGATAATCGACGACTTGACGATTGCCTTGCATGCGATGGTGGTACGGCTCATGAGGACCGATCCCTGCACTTCCGCGCCCGTATGGATCGTAACGCTTTTTTGCACGTTCGAATTTTCAAGAATCACGGAGTCGTAGACGTGGCTCGGTTCTTCGAGGGACGAAAGCACCACGGAGTTCCTGATTTTTTCGGCGCCCTCGATGCGGGCGTGAGCTCCGATCCAGCTGTTGCGAATAATGTTTGTGTTGCAGACCACGGCGCCCTTGCCCACCACGCCGAACGGGAACGCGGTTTCTTCGCGGTAGGCGCGGAGCTGTTCGTCGAATGCCGCCGCGACTTCGGGGTCCGGCTTATGGAAAAGCTGCGCCTCGATAAGTTCCGTCGTGATTTCGGGGAAAACGGTAACCTTGCGTCCACCCATTTCGTTCCCCACGTGCATGGCGTTTCCGACCATGTAGCTGATTTTTCCGCTACTGACGATAGAACCTACGTTCTGGATGACAGCGCTGCTTCGGACCAGGATGTTGCTGAGCATGGCCACCTTGTGGACCAGTGCGTTTTCGATAATGCAGTTGTGGACCAGGCTGTCGTAGATGCCTGTCGGGAAAGACACGTCACCCGGCAGCAAAAGCGTTCCGAAAAACTTTGGCAGGTAGACTTCGCCCATGAACGACGAACGGATAATGCGGTTCGGGTCGAACTCGTTTTCGACCATGACCTTTTCCCAGGATTCGGAACGGTTGCCGTTTCTTTCAAGAATCTGGATTTCGTCGGATGTCAGGGGACGATATTTGGTTCTCGATGCGAGAATGGTCCTGAAGTTTTCGACCGAGGAGGCCAAAACACTGGCCTTGAGCGCTTTTTTCAATTTCAACAATCGTTGCATGACTCAAAAATAGCCTAAATTTGACTCGATGATGAAAAAGTTCCTATTCAATTTAATCAGAAAACGCAAGTATGATATTTCTATCTACACCGAAGAAATATTCGAACGCCGTTGTCAAGAGGAAATCATTCGAAGCGACGAAGACAACAGCTACTTTGTGTATCTGGAATTTGATTTTGAGACCCTTCGCAAGGAAATGCCGGAAGACGACGACTTCAACCTTTTCTGGGATATTTTCCTTGCCGCGCAGAGCAAGGGTGGACGCAGCAGCGACATCATCGGATTTTTGGAACATGACTCCGGCTTGGGCCTGTTGCTCCTGGATACAAAGATCGAAGGCTGGAATCGCGTCAGGGGCCGTATCGAACAGATGGCCGTCGTGCACGATTTCAAGATCGACATGCAGGACCTTCTGAACAAGGTCGTAAGGCCCATCATCTACCCGGCATGCATCCAGAACATCGAAAATGCTGAACCGCAGCCGAGTGCCGCCCAGGCTTAAGTTCAATGGTCAAGAAAGTCCTCGTTATCGGTTCCGTCTATCCGCGTTTTCACGAAGACGCCGAAGTCCCCTGGTTGCGAACCTCTATTGCGCACCTCAAAAAGGCAGGACTTGACATACAAGTTCTCGCTCCCGCGTACAAGGGCCTGAAAAGCCACGAAATCGACGGCGTCAAGGTAAACCGTTTCCGCTACGCGCCCGCCGAATGGGAAATGCTCACTCACGAAGAAGGCGCTCCCAGCAAAATGGCGAGCAAGCCCTGGCTGCAGCTTTTGGCGATTCCCTACATCATCAGCGGTTTTTTCAAGTGCATCAACATTTGCCGCAAGTTCCGGCCCGACGTGATTCATGCCCACTGGCCGTTTCCGCACGCCTATATTGCGCTCGGTGCCGCTAAGTTATTCAGAATCCCGCTGGTCCTCAATTTCCACGGGGCGGAACTCCTGCTCATCCGCAAGAAAAAGTGGGTGAAACCTCTCCTCAAGTTTGCCATCGGGCAGGCGCAGGCCGTTTTCGCGAATTCAAGCTTTACGGCCGGTAAAATCAAGGCGCTCCGCGATGTCGACGTTGAATGGAGCCCGTACGGAACAACGCTAGAGACGAAAGACGAGAGACGAGAGACGAGAGATGGGGGAAGTCTCCCCCTCGCTCCTGCCGCTGACGCGGCATCCGCTACCCCTTCTAGCGGGGACACCCCGCAACGCCCCGATCCGCATCCGGTAAATAGCAAATTTAAAATCCTCTTCGTGGGCCGCCATATCGAACGCAAGGGAATCTGCTACCTGATTGAAGCCGCGAAGTACCTGCCGCGCGACCAGTTCGAAATCCGCATCGTGGGCGTCGGTGACCTGACGGAACAACTTAAAGAACAGGCCGCAAGCGTCATTGCGAGGAACGTAAGTGACGAAGCAATCCAGAGCGGCTTTGCCGCTCAGTCTGCCGAAATCATTTTCACTGGCAAACTTTCTCCCGAGGCACTCGCGAACGAATACAAGACCGCAAATGTCTTCACGCTCCCGGCCATTGTCGATAGCAAGGGCGATACCGAAGGTCTCGGCGTCGTGCTGATCGAGGCGATGGAACTCGGACTCCCCGTCGTCGCAAGTAACGTGGGCGGCATTCCCGATGTCGTTGTCGATGGCGAAACAGGAATCCTCGTTCCCGAAAAAGATCCGAAGGCTCTTGCCGAAGCTTACAAGCGTCTAGCTTCGGATAATGAACTTGTGAAAAAGCTGCTGGCGGGCGCCCAGAAGCGAATCGGCGAATGTTTCAATTGGGACCGCATCGTAGAACGTCAGATTGCCGTCTACGAAAAAGTCCAGAAGTAATTTTCAAAAAATTTAAATGATTGCGGGCTTGTACCCGAGCAGTTTCATGCTGTAAAGGGCCGTCCCTTTGCTGATGCTGCGTACACCCGTGGCGTAGCCGAAAATCTTTCGCAGCGGGACGTCCGCCTTCAAAAAATGCGTCTTGCCGTCACCGCCGATTTCTTTCACCTTGCCGTCGCGCGACTGGATGTCTCCGGTCACGAGTCCCGCGAAGTTGACGGGGCATTCGAGCGAAAGTTCCATGATGGGTTCGAAAAGCTGCACGTCGGCGGGTTTAATCAGCTTGACGACCGCGTCGGCGCATGCCTTCTTGATCATGGGCGGCAGCGCCCCTTCGGTCCAGGTGAACTCGTGGACTTCAAAGCAGACGCCTACAAGGGGCCCCTTGCCGAGAACGCCGATTTCGGTCGATTCGAGGAGCGCCGAGCGCACGCCCGCCAAGATTTCACGCGGGGCGTTTTCGAGGAATTCTGCGGAGAGACGGATGTCGTGTGCGTCACCTTCGAGCGGTGTCGCCGAAAGCTTTATCGAAATTTTATGCGGGCCAATCTGGAACGTGTTTTCGACGGGGCCGACATTTCGGCAGAGGCGTTCCTGCCAACGCACCTCGGGTTTTCCTGCACGCACCTCGCAGCCGAACTCGCGCTTGAGGCGGGCAAGCAGCACGTCCAGCTGCACTTCGCCTACGGTATGCAGGTACCAGAATCCGCCGTCGTCCTTCTGAACGCGGAAAGAGGGGTCCATGCGGCTGAGCGTGCCTAGACTCTTTTCCACGTGATGGTAATCATCGGAGCCCAGGCACTCCACGCGCGTCTGCAGAAGCGGCTGGTACTTGTCGCGGATAGAGGAGTCTGGTTGCGTCTCCTCTCTCTCGTCTCTCGCCTCTCGTCTCTCGTCTAAATAAATCACCTGTCCAAGTTCCGTCTCGAACGGCGTTCGCATCGCGTAAATGTCGCCGGAGCGGATTTCGTCCACGGGCTGCAACAAGTTGGCTTTCAGACGAGAAAACTCAAACCCCGCGGGCCATTCCTTGCGTTCCATGTCCGTGTGGCTGCGGAAAAGCGAAATTTCGCCCACGCCCTTAAAGTGTCTAAGGCGAATCACCTGGCCAAGCTCGTTTTCGTTAAACTGGGGCGCGTCGGGTAAAAAGAAGGAAAGCGCCGTCAACAGGCTGCGGACTCCGAAGCCTTCCATCGCAGAGCCTGCATAGCAGAGGGCGTAGTCGTCATTCTTCGCTAGTTCCTTGAGCCCGCGCAAAAGCTGTTTCGGCGCGACCGCCTTTCCTTCGAGTGCAAGCTGCAAGATTTCGTCGTCGAAGTTGCTCGCGAATTCCACTGCCTCTGCATAATGCTTCTTGACTTTTTCGGTAGAATCGCTCACTTCGCCCGGTTGCGGCCAGCTGTCGTCGATAATTTCTTCGCCGGATTCCGAATGTACCAGGCGGCTTCTGCTCAGTATGTCGAGTACACCGCTAATCTTTCCGCCCTTGTATTCGGGGAGGGTCATGAGTACCGGGCGTACGCCCAGGACTTCTTCGATGTTGATCAGCGTTTCGTCTAGCGAATAGTCGGGGTTGTCCAGCTTATTCACGAAAAGAATCGTGCGGACGCCCGCTTCGCGGAGTTTACGGAAGGCGGCGACGGTCTGTGTCTCGACACCGCTCGCTGCACTCACCACGAGTACGGCGCCTTCGACCGCCGTGAGTGCCGTATCTACTTCGGCGCCAAAGTCCACGTGCCCCGGCGTGTCGATAAAGTTGAACCAGGTGTTCTTCCATTCGAAATGTGCAACGCCGCTCTCGATGGTGATGCCGCGGTCCTTTTCTTCGGGCAGGTAATCCATCGTGGCAAGGCCTTCTTCCACGCGGCCCGGCCGGCGAACTTCGCCCGCCGCAAAAAGGATTCGCTCGGAAAGGGTCGTCTTTCCGGCGTCTACGTGGGCAAGGATTGCGATGTTTCGAATCGGCTGAGTCATGCGCCCTACTTTTTCAGTTGTTCTTCAAGGGCGGCAATTCGTTGCGACAGTTCAGCACAAAGCTTTTCGAGTGCATTCAGTCGGGCGTCGTGTTCACGGTCCTTTTCCGATTGGCGGCGCAGTTCCGAATCCTGCGTCTTGTTGACGCTGTCTACGGAATTCAGGCGGAAATCGTGTTCCGCATCCTTGGCCACCTGGGCCTTCAACCTGAAATCCTGTTCGCGTTCCTTGCTGTACAGTGCGTCAATGCGAACATCGTGTTCGTCATCCTTTTCTTTTTGCATATCCAGGCGCGCATCATGTTCCTGGTCTTTACGCTGGAGCTCACGAATTTGTTCTTCTTCAAGATTCATAATGACCTCGTGTAAAGGAATCCTATAAATTAATGTAGAAAAACCGCAACCGCCTTATGCGCCGAATTCGTTTTCGTCAAGGCTTAACTCGTTCTCGATCGCCGCCTGCTTGCGCTCCGCCGTTGCGTCGAGCGCCTCGGCATGTCCGCGCAGTGCTGCAAACGGGTGGAAAATCTTCGCGCGGTCTTCCACGTTCATCCGCGGGTGCTTCATAAGGAAGTTCCAGTCGTTCCGCGGATACGGCAAGTCGATTATATCTGAGTAATTGTCTCTCGTCTCTCGTCTGTAGGCTCGGAGAGCCGTTCTTTCGTCTAAATTAGGCACGGTGTCCCCCGATTTGTCCGTTGCGTTCCACGGTTGTGGCGCCTTCTTGCAGGTCCATTCCCTTCACGATGGCATTCTTGCCGAACCGTTTCTTAATCAAAAGTTCCGCCTTCAGGCGTTTCTTTTCGCGTTCCTGTTTCTGCACGTCGGTGAACAGGTCGTACTGTTCGTGGCTTGCATCCACGATGTCGGCGGCCACAAGATTCAATCGCCGCACCGTAAGCTTCGGGTTCACGATGCGGTCAAAAAGTTTCATCACGGCATCGGCCATCACCGTCTGCGAGCTGGTGTAGTAGCCGATGTTTGCCGTACCGTGGGCTGGTTTCGGGAGAATGCGCCCGTAAACATCCATCACGGTTTCGCCGTGGTAAATCCCCTTGTCCACGTTTTCGCGGTCGTAGCCGACTGTAAGCACCATGGCGTTTGTCACCAGGTCGTGCGCCACTAAGGTCATCGAAACGGTATCGACCATCTCGCGCACCACAAGTCGCGCCTTGTCGAACGGATACGGGTCCTGTAGCACTTGGCCTTCGCCTGTGCTCCTGTTGCGCGGTTTTGCCTTCTTGATGTCTGCAATCGTGCAGGGTTCGTAACCCCAGGCGTGGTCAATCAAAATTTCCGCATTGACGCCGAAAAGCTTGTACAGGCCTTCGGGATTTTTCACGCTCACGCGGGCGATGTCTCCCATCGTGTAGATTCCGCGCCCCGCATTCAGTCTGCAATTCTCCAGCCGCTCCGCAATGCCGCGTCCCACCTGCCAAAAACTCGTAATCGGCCGGTGCGCCCAGAGTTGCCGCCGGTAACTCATCTCGTCGAGTTCTGCGATTCGGACGCCGTCGCTGTCGGCTTCGACGTGCTTTGCCATCACGTCCATCGCGATCTTGCAGAGGTACAGGTTGGTGCCGATTCCGCCTGTCGCCGTAATTCCCGTGGTCGTGAACACATCCTGGATAATCGTCTTTACCAGTTCGCGGGCCGATTTCTTGTAAAGCTTGAGGTATTGCGTCAGGTCCAGAAAGCATTCGTCAATGGAATACGCGTGGATATCCTCGGCGCTTACGTATTTCAAGTAGACATTGTAAACCTTGGTGGAGTATTCCACGTATTTTGCCATCTGCGGCTTTGCAATCGTGAATTCGATCTTTTCGCCGGTTTTCCGCTGCACCTCGCGCACCTTCTGGTTCACCTCGAAAAGTCGCGCTCGCCCGGGAATCCCGTATGCCTTTAACGCAGGCGTCACCGCGAGGCAAATCGTCTTTTCGGTGCGGCTTTCGTCTGCGACCACGAGCTTCGCCTTTAACGGGTCAAGCCCCCGGAGGATACATTCCACCGAGGCGAAAAACGACTTGAGGTCTATGGCGGCGTAAGTGCGGGGCATTGTATTAAATATAGGAAGGTCTTAAACCAAAAAATACACATTTGTGCAGGCAATGTTGAAAAAATTGCAACGGAAATAGTAAGAATTTTAAAATATGTAAACATTTCCTATCTTTTTTTGGGTAAATTATGGGTATGCCCGAAGTATTAGACTATTTGGAATACCGCGAGTTCTTGAGAGACTGGTTTGTCGAAACCAAGAAAGGCTGCCCTTTCACCTCGTACCGCTACCTTGGCCAGAAAACCGGCGTGGACCCGGCCTGGCTTGTACGTGTGTTCCAGAAAGAGGGGCATTTGAACGAGGGCACGCTCCCCGCGTTCATCCGGTTGTGCGGCCTGGACGATCGCCGCGCCGAATATTTCAAGACTTTATACCGTTTCAACAAGACGAAGGCGAAGCAGACTCTCTCTGAGCTGTATTACAGGCTGATGGAACTCCGTTCCATGGAAACCCGTATCCTTTCGACTCCCGAGCTTTCGTATTTTGGCAGCTGGGCCTGTGCGGCCCTTCGCGCCCTTATCGGCATTTCCAAGGACACAAGCGACGTTGGCAAGCTTGCCAAGGGGCTGAATCCGCCCATTTCGCAGGACGAGGCGCGTTCCGCCCTCGGCATCCTGAAACAGCTCGGGCTCGTGGTCCCCGACAATAAGGGCGGCTGGAACATTACCGACCAGATCATCAGTACCGGCGGCGAAGTCAAGAGCCAGGCCGTGCGCGATTTCCACAGGCATACGCTTGAACTTGCCCAGGAATCGATCGATCGCCATAAACCCGAAGAACGCGATATTTCGTCGGTCGTGTTTACCGCCGAAGAAGCGGACCTGCCCGAAATCCGCCACCGTATCGAGGAATTCCGTCGTGGCCTTTTGCAGTTCGCCCGCCAGAGCGAACGTGCCGACCGTGTATACGCATTGAACATAGCGATGTTCCCCCTGTCCGACAAGGTGGACGACCCTGACACGGGCTCTACCCCGCAAAACAAGGGGGTATAATGCGCAGTACACCTTTATTTTTGTATCTTTCGGATGTGTTCCGCAAAAACTTGAACATTTCCCGTATGGTAAAAACGGCGTCTTCTGCTGCGCTGACCCTTTCTTTGGGATGGGGTCTTTTGGCGTGCGGCGAAACCAAGACGGCGGGAGGTGGCTCCAGCGGTTCCGAGGCCGGTAATGCCATTACGGCACAGATCATGACGGCGGATAAAAAGCCTGCTGCCCAGGCAAGGGTGCGCCTCATGGATAGCGAAAGCCTAGACGGTGCCGACGCCTACGAAGCCGAAACCGACAAGAAGGGCTACGTGACAATCGAAGGCGTTGCCGACGGCGACTATACGTTCGAAGCTAAGCTCGATGGCGAAGCCTTGCAGCTGCAGGTCAAGGTAGAAGGCGACAGCGTCGTCGACCTTGGACAGGACCAGCTTAAAAAGATGGCTAAGGTCTCGGGCAACGTAGGTGACGAGTCTGCGAACGGAACGGTCAAGGTTCGCGGCATGGAACATTCCGCGAAGGTCGAAAACGGCTCTTTCTCCCTGGATTCGCTTCCCGAAGGGGCGCTGAGCCTTGTGTTCATTCCCGATGCGGGGCATGACACCAGCAGCACCTACCTCAAGGTGGTTGCCGGGAAAAAGTCGACTTCCAGTACGTTCGCCGAAGAATCCCGTGCGCTTTTGCTGGACGATTTCCAGGATTCCAACTACCAGAACCGCTTTATGCCCGCGCGTACATACGATGGCGGCTGGTGGTATTTTGATTATTCCTCCAAGAACGTGACCCCGAGTTTTATTGTTGGCAAGGAACACCGCTTTACGCTTGAAGACTTGGACGGCAACATCGTGGCTCATGTGGAAGCCGAATTCGGGGACGCTGTCGAGGATTCCACGGGAGTGCATTATCCCTGGGCTACCGTCGGTATCGAACTGGGCAAGAGCGACAAGGCTCTCTGCAACGACATTTCCTCGGTCGACTCGATTGCATTCCGTATCAGGGGCAAGGGCGCCATTGTCTTTGCCGTTATCGAAGCGAAACCTCAGCTAGAAAAGCAGAAAATAATTGCTCAGTACGAACACGCGATGTCTGCGGACTGGGAACGCGTGAGTGTGCCGCTTGCCGATATTATTGCCCCGAACGCTTCGTACAAGTGCGTGAACCAGCTGAACTGGAATTTCAAGGCGACCGTTCTTGACCCGACCGTTGAATTCTGGCTCGACGATATCGAACTTATCGGTGGCGACCGCCTCTCTATCTGGGAAAAGTAATTTCCTTCGTCGTTGCGAGGAACGAAGTGACGAAGCAATCTAATGGAAACATAGTCCATTCGGTTACAAGCAACCAGGTTGACATCTACAGGTATTTGGAAGTCGTGGTGCGCAAGTACGCCTCCACGACTTTCTTGCGCCCGGTGGCGGACCATACCCGCGAATCGTTTGAAAAGGCTTGCGAATTTGTACGTAACTATGCCGCTAGGGATTGCGAAGCGCCTGTCCCTCTTTCGCTGGTTCTGGATTCTGGGTGCGGTACGGGGGAGAGTACCATCCATCTGGCAAAGCGTTTCCCGGGAATTCCGGTGATCGGAATCGACAAGTCGTCGGTGCGCCTCTCGAAGGCGGGAAATGAGCGCCAGCTAGAAAATGCGATGGAAGATGCCGCAGGTGAATCCGCTGAGCTAGACCAGATGCAGGTTCCGCCGAACGCCTTCTGGGTTCGCGCGGAACTGCTCGATTTCTGGCGCCTCGCACTCGAAAAGGTCGTGGCGGGGGAGTGGAAAATTCTGCATCATGCGCTCTACTATCCGAATCCGTGGCCCAAGGAAAGCGAGGCGACAAGGCGATTCCACTTGCATCCGATTTTCCCGACGCTCTTGCGTCTGGGGGCCGCAACGGAGTTGCGGACCAACTGGGAAATCTACGCCCGCGAATTCGCGGAAGCCGCCCGCGTAGCGGGCGGGGCGCTTTCACTTTGTTTGTCCGTAGAATGTGACGAATTCACCCCCGACGTTCCAGAAACCGCCTTCGAACGCAAGTACAAAAATGCGGGCCAGTCGCTTTTTCGCGTCCTAGTCCGCCATAATTCTGAAATCCGAAATCCGAATTAATTACATCCTGTCCTTAATCCACTTGAGGAACGCCTTGTTGTTCCTGGTGAACTTGACTTCTATAGTGGCGCCATCCTTCACGATAAATTCCGAAAGCCCGTACTTGCTGTTCGGATTCCCCCAGTCGTAGGTGTAGCCGAGGCGCGTCCAGGGGTACCCTCCGTCCTTGCGGTAGGCGGTGGAACTCGTCTTGTCGAACCAGTTCTTGAACCACATGGCGTTTTCGCTCGTGTCTTCTTCGAGCGAGTTGGAGAACGCGTTGTTCATCAGTCCGCTGTTGATTTCGGGGTAGTAGGCCGGGCGGAAAACGTCGGAAACGTTTGCCCAGAACACGGTGAAGTGGCTGTTGTTCGTTTCGGGCGACATGCCCAGAAGCTGCTTGAGTCGTAGGTCCCAGTTATCGACCTTCTCGTGGTTTTCGCGGAACCATTTCACGAATTCCTTGTCGGTGAATCCCCAAATGACCTTTTCAGTATGCGTTACCGTCTGCCCGTCCTTGAAGGCTTCGGGGTTGTTGTGCCAGGTCACAAGAATCACCTGCGAGTTGTCGCCGCTCAGGGTCGCCATATCGGAACTTCCTTCGATAGAAACGAGCGGGTAGATGTTTTCGGCGGTCAGCTGCTTTGCGTCCTTGACGGCGGCGTTGAACTGTTCGCGGTTGAGCGAGTCGCGGTCCATGAAGGTGACCACGTTCCCCTTGGTGTCAATGACGTCGCAGTAGGGAATGTTCGGGAAACCTGCAGCGACTTCGTTTTTCTTGAAGAAGTCGAGCAGCAGGGCGTCGTTATGGGAAAACAGGTTGTCGTTTTCGAGGAAAGAAATGACGATCTTGCAGAAACCCTGGTCGGGAATCTTCACGGCGTAGGGGAAAGCCTTCTTGCCGTGGTCGGTCGTGTCGAGCGTAAGCTTGGTTTCGTCTTCTCCGCAGGAATATTCGTAGGTGTAGAGCGGGGCGATTCCCGGCTTCATTTCGCTGATAAAGAGGTTGTCCTGCTCGTTGCTCCAGCCGGACTTGACCATGATTTTCTGCTGGCCAAGCGTCATGAACTGCGGCATCACGTTTTCGCAGTAGAAGGCGGACTGGCGGAATACGCCAATGATGCCGGTCTTGTTGCGGTAAACATCGGGGTCGCTCGGCTTGATTCCCTTGGAACAGCCGGAAAGGAGCGCTACAATCGATAAAGCTACGGAAAGGAACGTTTTCTTTTTCATGGCCGTAAAATATATAAAGAATGCGGCGGGGATTTTTCTATCTTTGGGCAAGTCAGTTCGAAATCCATCCTGACTCTAAACAAAACTAGGAGCCCCATGAAAGATTCTCTATTGATCCTCTCCGGAGGAATGGACAGTACCACGTTGCTCTACGAGCGTGCCGAAGACATTGCGCTTGCGGTCTCGTTCGACTATGGCAGCAACCACAACGACAAGGAAATCCCCTTTGCAGGCCTCCACTGCGAACGGCTCGGGATTCCGCACATCACGATTCCGCTGAAGTTCATGCACGACTATTTTACGTCGTCGCTGTTGTCGGGTGCGGACGCGATTCCCGAAGGGAACTACGCGAACGAAAACATGAAGTCGACCGTGGTGCCTTTCCGCAACGGGATTATGCTTTCCGTGGCGGCGGGCCTTGCCGAAAGCCGTGGCCTTTCGAAGGTGATGATGGCGAACCACTTTGGCGACCATGACATTTACCCGGACTGCAGAAAGGAATTCGTGGACAACATGTCGGCGGCCATTTCCGCGGGCACCTACGCGAAAATCACCATCGACGCTCCCTACACGCAGATTTCCAAGGCCGACATCGCTCGCCGTGGAAAGCTCCTTGGAATCAACTACGCCGAAACCTGGTCCTGCTACAAGGGCGAGAACATTCATTGCGGTAAGTGCGCAACCTGTATCGAACGCAAGGCGGCGCTTGCCGAGGCAGGAATCGAAGATACGACGGAGTACAGGGCATGAGTATGTACAAGGTAATCAAGCGTCTTGAAATTTCGGGAGCGCACCGTCTTTCGCTCCCTTACGAAAGCAAGTGCCGCGGACTCCACGGGCATAACTGGATCATCACGGTGTTCTGCCAGAGCGAAACGCTCGATGAGAACGGAATGGTGGTCGATTTTTCGAAGATTAAGGAAATCGTGAAGGGGCAGCTCGACCACAAGTTCTTAAATGACGTGATGGACCTGAACCCGACTGCCGAAAACATGGCCCGCTGGATTTGCGAACAGGTGCCGCACTGCTACAAGGTGCAGATTCAGGAAAGCGAAGGCAACGTCGTCGAGTACGAAGCATAAGAGGCATGAGCGCGGTCTTATGAAAGTCTGCGAAATTTTCAAGAGTATCGAGGGCGAAGGCATACGGACGGGGCTCCCCGCCGTGTTCGTGCGCCTGCACGGCTGCAACCTGCGCTGTTCCTATTGCGATTCCATGTACGCGGTCGAAGGTTCCGATTACAAGACGATGGACCTGCAACAGGTTCTTGAGGCGGTAAAAGGCTACGGCGTTAAAAACGTGACCCTCACCGGAGGGGAACCGCTACTGCATCAGGGTGTGGCCGAACTTCTGGAAACCCTGAGTCGCGAGGGGTTCCGCGTGAATGTCGAGACGAACGGGACCGTTCCTGCCAAGTGGAGACTCCCGGGGCTTTTCTACACGATGGACTGGAAATGCAAAAGTAGCGCGATGTCTTCGCACATGAAACTCGAGAACATGGAGACGATTGGCGAAGGCGATGTCCTCAAGTTCGTGGTCGGGAGCGTCGAGGACCTGGAAGAAACGGAATCCGTGGTGGAACGCCTCGCTGCCAAAAAATCCGCCCAGGCTTTACAGAAAAATTTACCCGATGGGGTTCCGCAAGGGATGCCCTCTATTTTCGTGTCGCCCGTATTCGGAAAACTTTCGAATGTGGAAATCGTGAACTGGATGCTCGCAAGCGACGTGATGGTTAAAAACGACGCACGGTTCCAGGTGCAGCTCCATAAGGTTGTCTGGGATCCGGACCTCCGCGGAGTGTAATCTGTTTGCCTTATCCCTTTAATGGCGACATCAGCCCGTGGGGCTGATTTTTTTATTTCCACTTTACATTTGCGCTCCTTTGGTCGATAATTATGTTAGAGACCTTCATAGAAAAAAGGAGACGTCATGAAACGGCTGATCGGTATCTTAACGGCGGCATACCTTGTCGCAGTAATTGCCTGCCCGCTTATTTTGTTAAAAAGCGGTTCCAAAGAATCGGAAGACGCCCCCAAAAAGGAACCGACAGTTGCATTGCAGGCTCCGGATTGCAAGGACTTATCCGATATAGCGGAGAAGGTGGATAAAATCTATTCCATGCTTGCTGCCATGAAAATGGAATACAGCCTGATTGGAAAAAGCGACCTGGAGCGGGTCAAGGCGGAAATCGCCATGCATGACGACGAATTGATTGAGTGCGACCCCACAAAAGAGAAAGGCTGTATGCAATTCTCCAATTATGGAACGGAACGCGACAGCAGCAGGTTTTACACGGTTTCCTTGCATTGGGAATTGCCGAGGTTCCAGGTTTATCCTAAACGGGTCCACTGGAAAATCATCAAGGGATTGTTGGGCGATGACTTGACCGATGCAGACACAATCCTTGATGCCAGACATTTAGGAGAAATTCAAAAAAGAGCCCTTTACCGTCAGGTGGAAGAATACAAGAGGTTCATTGAGTCCGAACTCAGGAATTATCCCGGTGACTGGTACTATGACAGCGCCCAGACGGAAGTCGCCGCCACCCTCAAATACAAACGCCTAGACAGTATAGATGTCGCGTTCAATTCACAACTGTGGACGACTTATTATATTTCGAACGCCGGGTACAATGCCGGTGCCGCCGGAGGATACAATTACGAGTATCATCGGACCTTCTCGAAGAAAGACGGGTCGCTGGTTGATTCCACTATTTTCAATCCAGATGAAAAGGAAAAGATTGTATCGCTTCTTCGCAAATACGCGGAAAAATACGATGCCAACGCCGACGCCATTGGCATAGATTTCAAACTTGAGCCTTCCTTTTTGAAGGACGGTATCGGTTTTGACGGTTTATCTTTCGAAATCGGCTGGCATACCCACGGTAGCGTGATGATCGTGGTGCCTTACAAGGAAATTTTGCCCTATATGGAAACTTGGGCCCGCCGAGAATTCGGTCTTACTGAATTTTCCCAACAGAGATGATGAATAAACTTAGCAACCACTGGTTCATTACTTTTAAAGGAACAGACTATGCTCAAACCTGCAAATAAAGAAGAACTGAAGAAAATTATCGACAAACGCATTCAGACCAAGGGATACAGATGCGACCTGAACGACATCGATGTTTCGGATATCACCGATATGAGTTATCTGTTTTTTGGAAGCTCATTCAATGGCGACATTAGCGAGTGGGACGTGTCTAAAGTAACTAACATGAGCCATATGTTTGATGGCAATTGTTGGGATGAAGACTTCGATGAAAAAAATCTGTTTAACGGCGATATCAGTAGGTGGGATGTATCCAATGTGACCGACATGAGCTGGATGTTCATGGACAGTAAATTCAACGGCGACATCAGCCAGTGGAATGTGTCCAATGTGACTAACATGAATAGAATGTTTTTGGGCAGTAAATTCAACGGTGACATCAGTAGGTGGGATGTGTCCAAAGTGATCGACATGGGCATGATGTTCTACGGTAGTGCATTCGACAGCGACATCGGCCAGTGGAACGTATCCAACGTGACCGACATGAGCATGATGTTCAACTTTAGCAAATTCAACGGTGACATTAGCAACTGGAACATATCCGAAGAAATTTCAAGTCAGGATAGCTGGGTTCGTCATAATTACATAAGAAAACAGTATTTAACGGAAAACGCTCTCTTAGAAAAACAGTTTTTAACAGCAACCTCTCTCAATAAAAAAGAAATTTTGAGAAATCTTATTCACACAAGAGTTTATCTGTTCGGATCCGGATGCGACCTGAACGACCTCGATGTTTCGGACATTACCGATATGAGTGGGGTGTTTTCTGGAAGCACATTCAACGGCGACATCAGCAAATGGGACGTATCCAATGTGACTGACATGCACGAAATGTTCAGCAATAGCGCATTCAACGGCAACATCAGCGAGTGGGACGTATCCAAAGTGACGAACATGTGGAGCATGTTTAAAGGAAGCTCATTCAATGGCGATATCAGCAACTGGGATGTGTCTAATGTGACCGATATGCACGAAATGTTCAGCAATAGCGCATTCAACGGCAACATCAGCCAGTGGGACGTATCCAACGTGACCAGCATGAGCGGGATGTTCCGTAAAAGCCCATTCAACGGCAACATCAGCCAGTGGGATGTATCCAACGTGACTAACATGAGCGGAATGTTTTCTGGCAGCTCATTCAACAGCGACATCAGCCAATGGAATGTTTCCAACGTGAAGTACATGAGTAGTATGTTCAGCAATAGCACATTCAACAGCGACATCAGCGAGTGGGATGTATCCAAAGTGACCAGCATGTGGAGCATGTTTTCTGGAAGCACATTCAACGGCGACATCAGCAACTGGGATGTATCCAAAGTGACCGACATGAGTAATATGTTCAGCAATAGCACATTCAACGGCAACATCAGCCAGTGGAACGTGTCCAATGTGACCAGCATGTGGAGCATGTTTAAAGGAAGTGCTTTCAACGGAGACATCAGCGAATGGGATGTATTCCCAGAATTTTTAAATCAAGATGGCTGGATTCGTTGTACTTACACAAAAAAACAGTTTTTAGCAGCACCCGCTCTCGATAAAAAAGAACTTTTAAGAAATCTTATTGATGAAAGAATTAAGCTACTCGGCCCCGAATGCAATCTGAACGACATCGATGTTTCGGACATCACCGATATGAGCAGGATGTTCTATAAAAGCCCATTTAAAGGCAACATCAGCAAGTGGGATGTATCCAATGTGACCAACATGCGCGAAATGTTTTGGAATAGTCAGTTCAATGGCGACATTAGCAAGTGGAAAGTCTCCAAAGTGAAGGACATGAGGAGTATGTTTAAAGGAAGCTCATTCAATAGAGACATCAGCCGGTGGGACGTCTCCAAAGTAACCGACATGAGTTATATGTTTTCCCAGAGCAATTTCAACGGCAACATCAGCGAGTGGAAGGTCTCCAATGTGACCGATATGAGCAGGATGTTCTATAAAAGCCCATTTAATGGCGATATCAGCAAATGGGACGTATCTAATGTGACCGACGATTACGGGATGTTCACCCTTAGCAACTTCGACGGCGACACCAGCAATTGGAAAATACGCCCTAACAGCAACACCAAGAACATGTTTGAAGACAAATAAAAACGCCTAGCTTTTGCAGGGCGGCCTTTCTCAACATTCAAAGCCTTGATGCAGATTTGCACAAGGCTTTTCACTTTTTTTGCGGCTACAGATTTTTATCACGAACTGACTTTACATTGGCGGAATTGCCCACGATAAATATATAGAGAATGCAACTAGTGGAGGCAACCAATGTTTGACTTCATCGACAACATCCTAGAACGCATAACGTATTTCTTCACGCAGGTGGTCTTACTCATCATCATCGTTCTTGCAGTCGTCTTGCTTGCCCTCGCAACTAACAGGCACAACAAGAACCCCTATGTGGACCACTCGCAAGAAATCCAGAAACAGAAAATCGAGGCCGAACGAGACGCTCAATACAAGGAGGCTTTGCAACGCCTCTATGACGAACAATACGGAAAATAAACCTACACAACAACGGAGTCGTCACCATGGGATGCCTTGTTAACCTATTCAAAACCTTCCTCGGAATAATCCTCATAGTCATCATGCTCATCGTGGGCTATAAGCTCATCTTCGACCCGTATAGGCCCGAATCGCCTAACAGCTGTTGGTCCCATAGACCTGTAGCAGAACAGACATATTCGAAGTCAGATGATGGTGAATACAAGGCCAAAGAAGAAAACTATGACTTCCGTACCAATGTCCCTGTACAGGTGGGTAAAAACCATGACTACATCATGGAGAACACCTTCCAGAAAGGATATGTCGTCATGGAGCTTACCCCTCAGCTTGAAAGCGGCCTCGTGTATGTCATCAAGGTGTTCAAGAGCCAGTTCGGAGAGGACTTCGCCCCGACCATTATTTCCGCTCATGACTCCTTCGATAGGCACGACAGGTGGTCCCATCATAGGACAGGCCGAGCTGTCGATATCAGCCTCGTAGACTTGCCATACTACGAGAGAAGGCGAGTTGTCAAAATCCTCGAAGGCACCCTCCCCAAGGACTACAAGGTAAGATGGGAAGACCAGTATACTTCCCGAGAATATCTCCATTTCCAATCCAAGCGTTAATCATATCTTCATAGGGCCCCTTTATAAGCCCGGGGAATACAAACATCATGAAACAGCTAGTCGGTATCACCCTTTCTTTCATCGCCATGGCCTTTGCCGACGATAATATGCATAACGGCACGGGGTTCTTCGTTAACAGAGAATACATCGTGACTGCGTACCATGTCGTTGAAAACTTTGAAAACACGTGTTATTACGATATCAAGAATGATACGTGCTACAAAGTTCATATCGTGGATTACAATTTAGAATCAGACCTCGTTCTGTTGAAGCTGGATGATGAACCTGTCGAAATGCCTATGGTATGCCGTCTTGCTCACTCTGAATTGGCTATCGGGGAAAGACTGACATCGTATGGCTACCCTGACCCGTTCATCGACCATGAGTTGACCATTATCCCGTTGAGCATTCGTATGCACTATCGTTATGATGGCAATTACAACTATTATCGCATGACGGGAAAATTGCGGCTTGGAATGTCTGGCGGGCCTAATTTTACCATAGATGGTCGAATCGGGGGAGTGAACAAGTCGATATCGCTGGTTGAACAGAATACCAGCAATCTGGTGAAGTCTACGGAAGTGGTTCGTCTGCTCCATAAAAATGGTGTAATGGAGTATCCGAACACCAGGAATGAGAAAAAATGTGTTATCAGCATCTTGAATTCCGTTGAAGATTTTAAGTCTGCTCACTATAACTGGGGCGTATAACGATTCTGCAATTCGCCAATTATGCGGTTTTAGAACTATTTTGATGTGGCGTTTGGTGCTTTTTTTGATGCCAAATGGTTATATTAACTTTGCAACCACTGGCTCATTACTTTTAAAGGAACAGACGATGCTCAAACCCGCAAATAAAGAAGAACTGAAGCAAATCATCGAGAACCGCATTCAAACCGAGGGGCCCGAATGCGACCTGAACGACATCGATGTTTCTGACATCACCGACATGAGCGAATTGTTCAAAGGAAGCGAATTCAACGGCGACATCAGCGGATGGAACGTGTCCAATGTGACTAATATGAGCGGAATGTTTTCTTGTAGCGACTTCAATGGCGACATTAGCCTGTGGGACGTTTCTAAAGTAACTAACATGAGCAATATGTTTGATATGAGCCATATGTTTGAAACCGATATTTGGGAGTTTGAAGACGATGATTGGGAGTTTGAAGACGATGATCGGGATGACGATTTGTTTACCGGGTTTAATGGCGATATCAGCAAGTGGGACGTGTCCAACGTGACCGATATGAGCAGGATGTTTCTTTATAGTAAATTCAACGGCGACATCAGTAGGTGGGATGTATCTAATGTGACAAACATGAGCGGGATGTTCTCCGATAGCCAGTTCAATGGCGACATCAGCAAGTGGGACGTGTCCAACGTGACCGATATGAGCAGGATGTTTCTTTATAGTAAATTCAACGGCGACATCAGTAGGTGGGATGTATCTAATGTGACTAATATGTATGATATGTTCTGGTTTAGTCAATTCAATGGCGACATCAGTAGGTGGAACGTGTCCAATGTGACCGACATGGGCGGAATGTTCTCTGGTAGCCAGTTCAATGGCGACATCAGTAGGTGGGACGTGTCAAACGTGACTACCATGAGCGGGATGTTTGACGGGTTCTCCTCTAGCAGCCAATTCAATGGCGACATCAGCAAGTGGAACATCTTCAACGTGACCAATATGAGCAAGATGTTCTCCCATAGCCAATTTAATGGCAACATCAGTGAGTGGAACGTATCTAACGTGACAAACATGAGCGGGATGTTCTCCGATAGCCAGTTCAATGGCGACATCAGCAAGTGGGACGTGTCCAACGTGACCGATATGAGCAGGATGTTCTCCAATAGCAAATTTACTGGAAACATCAGCGGATGGAAGGTGTCTAAAGTAACTAACATGAGCGGAATGTTCTCCCATAGCCAATTTAATGGCGACATCAGCAAGTGGGACGTGTCCAACGTGACCGATATGAGCGTAATGTTCGGATACCAATTCAACGGCAACATCAGTGAGTGGAACGTGTCCAACGTGACCGACATGAGCGGGATGTTCTCCGATAGCCAGTTTAATGGCGACATCAGCAAGTGGGATGTATCCAACGTGACCGACATGAGCGACATGTTCTCCAATAGCAAATTCAACGGTAACATCAGCGAGTGGAACGTGTCCAATGTGATCGACATGAGTGGGATGTTCTCCGGTAGCCAGTTCAATGACGACATCAGCAAGTGGGATGTGTCCAAAGTGACTTACATGAGTAGGATGTTCTCCGATAGCCAGTTTAATGGCAACATCAGCGAGTGGAAAGTCTCCAACGTGACAAACATGAGCTGGATGTTTTCCGATAGCCAGTTTAATGGCGACATCAGCAAGTGGGATGTATCCAACGTGACCGACATGAGCGGGATGTTCTCCAATAGCAAATTTACTGGAAACATCAGCGGATGGAAGGTGTCTAAAGTAACTAACATGAGCGGAATGTTCTCCCATAGCCAATTTAATGGCGACATCAGCAAGTGGAAAGTATCCAACGTGACTAATATGAGTAGTATGTTCCTTCGTAGCGCATTCAATGGTGACATCAGTATGTGGGATATGTCCAACGTAACCGATATGAGCAAGATGTTTTTTGAAAAAGGTGTTATTTATGAACGTACGATTCACAATCCTTTTGATGGCGACATCAGCAAGTGGAATGTATCCAATGTGACAGATATGAGTAGTATGTTTGAAGGAAGTTCATTCAATGGCGACATTAGCAAGTGGAATGTATCCAATGTGACCTACATGAGTCGTATGTTCTTTTATAGCCAGTTCAATGGCGACATCAGTAGATGGGATGTATCCAATGTGATTAACATGAGTAGAATGTTCTCCCATAGCAAATTCAACGGCGACATCAGCAAGTGGAACATACGCCCTGATTGCAACACCGAGAATATGTTCGACTAAAAAGTTCATAAATAAAAACGCCCTGCTTTTACGGGGCATCCCCTCTTAACATCCAAAGCCTTGATGCGGATCTGCACAAGGCTTTGGACTTTTTTTTGCGATTTTTTTCACAAAAAACCTAAAATGTCATAATATGACATTCGGTGAAGTTATATTTGAACTAACGGAATTTCAGCAGGGTTCCATAGAAAAAAAAGGAGGCGTCATGAAACAGCTTATCGGTATCATCCTTCTCTCCTTCTTCATGGCCTTTGCCGAAGAGGACATGCATAACGGCACGGGGTTCTTCGTTAACAGCGATTACCTCATCACTGCATACCATGTTGTAGACGAATTTGAACATAAGTGTTATTACGATATCAAGAATGATACATGCTACAAGATTCATATGGTTGATTACGATTTGGATGCAGACATCGCTTTGATGGTGTTGGATGAAGAGCCTGTCGAAATGCCTATGGTATGCAGTCTTGAACACGCTGAATTGCCTAATGGGGAAAGACTGACCTCGTATGGCTACACTCAGCCGTTCGTTAACCCTAATTTGACTGTTGTACCGATGCGTATTCGTATGCAGTATCGTTATGATGGCAATTACAGCTATTATCGCACAAGCGGAATAATAGAATATGGAATGTCTGGCGGACCTAATTTTACCACGGATGGTCGAATTGGCGGAATGAACAAATCTGTATCGCTAATGGAAGAGAATACGAGCAATCTGGTGAAGTCTACGGAAGTGGTTCGCCTGCTTAGGAAAAATGGTGTAACCGAATATCCGAACACCAAGAATATCAAAAAATGTGCAATCAGCATCTTGAATTCCGTTGAGGATTTTAAGTCTGCTCAATTTAACTGGGGCGTATAATTTTTATCTAATTTTTCTGTGTAATATTTTTCACTACGATGGATTAGAATATGGCAATTTTTGAAACTCTTTTTATCTTGGCAGGCCTTCTCATGGGCCTTGTGTCGCGGGGAGGAATGTACCTTTTCTTGCTGCCGTTTGCAGTAGTGGCATTCGTGCTCGCCATTATGAACAGGCCGAGCCCAACTGGTTCCAAGACAAAAAAAATCGTAAGCTCGATTTTATCGGTAGCATACCTTGTCGCGGTAGTTGTCTGCTCGCTTACTTTTTTCCAAAGCGGTTCCAAAGAACCGGAAGATGCCCCCAAAAAGGAACCGGCAGTTGCATTGCAGGCTCGGGATGACAAGGACTTGTCCATTCTGGAAGAGAAGATGGATAAAGTCTATTCCATGCTTACCGATATGAAAACGGAATACAGCCTGATTGGAAAAAGCGATCTGGAGCGGGTCAAGGCGGAAATTGCTATACACGACGACGAATTGATTGAATGTGACCCCACAAAAGAGAAAGGCTGTATGGAATTCTCCAATTATGGAACGGAACGCGACAGCAACAGGTTTTACACGGTATCCTTGCACTGGGAGTTGCCGAGGTTCCAGGTTTATCCTAAACGGGTCCACTGGAAAATCATCAAGGGATTGTTGGGCGATGACTTGACCGATGCCGACACGGTCCTTGATTCCAGACATTTAGAAAAAATTCGTAAAAGGGCCCTTTACCGTCAGGCGGAAAATTACAAGAGGAGCATTGAGTCCGAACTCAGGAATTATCCCAATGACTGGTACTTTGATAGCGCTCATACGGAAGTCGCCTCCTCCCTCCGTTACGAACGCCAGGACAGTATAGATGTCGCGTACGATTCACTGCTGTGGACGACTTATTACATTTCGAACGCCGGGTACAATGCCGGTGCTGGCGGAGGATTCATTTACGAGTATCATCGGACTTTCTCGAAGAAGGACGGGGCGTTGGTTGATTCCACTATTTTCAATCCAAATGAAAAGAAAGCGATTATATCGCTTCTTCGCAAATATGCGGAAAAATACGATGCCAACGCCGATGCCATCAGCATGGATTTCAAGCTGGAGCCATCTTTTTTGAAGGAAGGTATCGGTTTTGACGGGTACTCTTTCGAAATCGGCTGGCATTCCCACGGCAGCGTGATGATTGTAGTGCCTTACAAGGAAATTCTGCCCTATATGGAAGCTTGGGCTCTCCGAAAATTCGGTCTGACTGAAGGTGAATAATTGTTTTACATAGAACGGCGCCTTTTTTATATAAATTTACGCCATGAATATCTTGGTCTATTTCCTGTTTGCCCTGTCCGGGTTTGCGGGCCTGATTTACGAAGGCTCGTGGGCTCGTTACCTTAAACTTTTTCTGGGGCATTCCAGCTACGGCCAGGTGCTCACGCTCTGCATCTATATGGGCGGCCTTGCCATCGGTAGCTTTGTGGCGGGCAAGATGGTCGAACGTACCAAGCGCCCGCTCCTGGGTTACGGCATTGTGGAACTGGCGATCGGTATTGGCGGGGTGGCCTACCATCCGCTG
Organism: uncultured Fibrobacter sp.; assembly: GCF_947166265.1. Lineage (NCBI taxonomy): Bacteria > Pseudomonadati > Fibrobacterota > Fibrobacteria > Fibrobacterales > Fibrobacteraceae > Fibrobacter > uncultured Fibrobacter sp. Next base: position 27,155 of record NZ_CAMVDO010000014.1, read on the forward strand.
TACCTGTGGCTTACGGGAATTTTCTACGACTCCGAATGGACGGCCACGCTCACGCCGCGTGGCGCAGAAATTGCGAAGGTGGTCCTGGCGACGGGTTCTACGCTCCCGATTGCGATTGCGGTCGGCATGACTTTCCCCTTCATTGCGGCGGGACTCATGCGCAAGAGCGGTGCCGAAGTGTCGCTCCCGATGCTCTACTTTACGAACAGTCTCGGTTCTGCTATCGGAATTCTTGCGACAAGTTACCTGTTGATTCCCGAAATCGGAAACCACGCTACCCTGTGCGTGGCAGCCTCTATCAACTTCCTGCTTGCGGCGGTGTTCAGCTTCATCGGCCTTGCGACATCGCCTGTGCCGACGCGGGAATCGAAGAAACCCGAGGAACAGGACGTGGACTATGTGGCCGAACACAAGCTTGCGATGCCGCCGAAAAATGCGTGGCTCTGGATTGCTGCGATTACGGGCCTCACCTCGTTCGTCTACGAAATCGTCTGGATCCGTCTGCTTTCGCTGTTGCTGGGTTCTTCGAGCCATAGCTTCGACCAGATGCTTTCGGCGTTTATCTTGGGACTTTCGCTGGGCTCCGCGGTGAGCGGCAGACTGCTCAAGAAAGATAGCCTCGTCGTGCTTTCGATGGCGCAGATTTTGATGGCCTTCTTCGCGCTTTGCACGTTGTATTTCCACCAGCCCTTCTGGGGCATGATGAACGAGGCGAACCAGATTTTCAACCCGACTTCCGACGGTTACATTTGCTGGAGCCTGTTCAAGTACGCGCTTTCTCTCTTGTGGATGGTGCCGACGAGTTTCTTTGCGGGCATGACGCTCCCGCTGATTACCCTGATTCTCACGCGCGCCTTCAAGAGCGAAGCCCCCATCGGAAAGGTCTACGGCTGGAATACGCTCGGCTCCATTATCGGCTCGGCAGGCGGTGGACTTCTGCTGTTGCCGATTCTGCAGCTCAAGGGCGCGCTCGTGACGGCAGCTCTGCTCGACTTCGCCATCGGCTTTATCCTGCTGGTGGTTTACCGCAAGCGTTTCCGCTACAGCGTGATGTTCTACATCATGGTGTGTGTGATGATTATGCCTGCCATCTTCGTGAAGTTCGATCCGTCGCTCATTACCTCGGGCGTGTTCCGTAGCTACAAGAACATGCACCCGAACGAAAAGATCCAGGTGATTGACGGAAAGACGGCAACCATCAGCTTCCACGAATCGCCGGTGCATTACTATGTAAAGACGAACGGCAAGGCCGACGCGAGCATGAGCAAGGACCGTGAGTCCCCGATTTCAAGCGACGAACTCACGCAGGCGGCAACCGCCTTTATGCCGATGGCCGTGAAGACCGAACCGTACGATGCCGCGATGGTCGGCTTCGGGAGCGGCATGGGCGCGCATTACCTGCTCGCCGACCCCCTGCTCAAGGATTTCGACTGCGTGGAAATCGAGCAGGCGATGATGGACCTTGCAAAGGGATTCTACCCGTGGAACTATCGCGGCTACGACGATCCGCGCATCCACATTTTCATCGACGATGCGACGACTTTCTTCCATACGAACCGCCGCAAGTACGACATGATTATCAGCGTGCCCTCTAACCCGTGGGTGAGCGGCGTGGCAGGGCTCTTTGCGCATGAATTCTACGCCAAGATGCGCCGCTACATGAAACCGGGCGCCCTCTGGGTACAGTGGATTCAGACGTACGAATTCAACGATCTCATGTTCCTGAACATTCTGAAGGCGCTCGACACGGTATTCCCGTACGTGAGCCTCTATAAGTCTACCGACGAGCCCGACATCATCATGATTGCAAGCGACCAGCCGGTACTGCAGAAGGGCATCGGGCGTTTCTCTACCGATACGGCCCTGGTGGCGGAATTCAACCGCATCCACCGTGACCCGGAATTCTTCGGCGAAAGAAACTTCCTCTTCACGAACAAGATGGTTAAGTCGCTGCTTGACGGTGTAAAGCCGAACAGCCTCTTTATCCCGATTGTGGACAACAAGGCCGAAGAGGCCCGCTTCGTGCATTCCGAGGCGCATATCGTGAACGTGTTCGACAGCTGCGAAGTCTGCTGGCAACAGTACCTCGACCCCGAGGACTACGCGCTCCGTCGCCCCGCCCGCGTGAAGGCGATGCTTGCCGAACCGAAGGACGAATTCAAGAAAACCGCGCTGCTCTCTTACGTGGCCGAATTAAAGAACTCTGCTCATCCGCAACAAACCGAAGATGTTGCTCTTATCGGTCATTCTCGACCAACGGGAGGGAATCCAGGAATTTCAAGTGGCGTCACCCCTGAGCCCCCCAAGGTCCCTGGGCAAACTAAGGTCACTGAGCTTGCCGAAGTGACCGCTGAACCCACTGCAACAAAGGTCACTGAGCTTGCCGAAGGGCCGAGCGGTTCCTCTGCCGAAGGGCCGGACTCCCTCGCCGAAGATCCTCGTCTCGTAGCGCTAGAATCTTCCCTCGCGTTCCAGAAGTTCCGCGAAAACTACATCGAATGGATCCGCACCGTCCCCATGGAAGTCCGCGACACCGACGAAGTCTACGTCAAGGTGCGCGACCTCGTTGCAGCGGGGGCTTTCCCGCGCAGTTTCTCCGAAGAATTCAACATCATGGAAGCCGCCCGCGAAGGTGTCTACAAGCAGGCTTCGCTCCTCATTGCCGATTTCTTTGACCGCTACGAAATGAACGAGATGGGCGACATCTTCTTGCGCAATTGCATCGTGATATCGCTCCTTGCGGGCGAACCGGAACTTGCAAACGTCATCTACGAAAGCGCCATCCAGAAAAACGAGGACTTCTTCGCTGTCGAAAAGCGCCTCATCGAACGTGAAATCCAGCGCTCCAGAAGAAACGGAAAGTAAACTCAAATTTTATTTTTAGGACAAATTTAATTAGGAAGGAAAAAGATGAAAAGAATAACCCTGATGATGGCGCTTGCACTTGCCGCTTTCGCCTTTTCCATGGACTATTCGGGAAACGTGTTCCTGAATCCAAGAGTTAAAAGCATATATGTCTCGCCGGGGTGTCCGAATAGGGATTCTTTGGGCCATGTGCTCAAAAAGAGCGAAAACGACGTCTTGCTTAAGAGCAAGGACAAGTTCGGGTGGTACAAGTATGCCGTCAAGAACTTGCTCGATGGCGATACCATTGCGCCTTTCTGCTTTTACAGCGGAGAGCAGGATACCCTTGTAGAAGATGTCTACGACGAGGGTGAACTGGTCGGCTATTCCAGGACGTACTATTATAGTGCAACCCGCGTATTTTCGGAATCTGACTTTGACAAGCAGAAAAACCTGTATATCGATTTCTGGGGAAGTTCCACTTACCACAAGAAGGTGACTCCTCCGGTGGTCTATTTCAAGACCGATTGGAAAAACAACTATGTCGTGTTGGATGGCTATCGCTTCGTCCCGGTAACCAAGAAAAACTCGAAGGGCTGGTACGTTGTAAGTAATGAATTCAAGTCCATGTATGTCAGGATGGATATCAAGGTCGATTCCGTACAGACGACCGAGTACGAGGTCGTTAGTCGCTGCAAGAAAGATGATGATGGCTATTGTATCATTGACGACGAAACGGGGTCTACCATTATTGAACGCGACACGATAGGTTCGCGCAAGGTCTGGAAACATGTCTACGATACGCTTGCGACCGATACGCTTTATCATGCATACGACGGCCTGATTTCGTTTACGGATCAACCTGAACATTGCCAGGGGCACTTTATCTATAAGGATTTCTACAATGTGGGTGGCTCCTATACCAGTGAATATTTCTGCTTCAAATCCGAGCTGGGTATCAAGCCTCACGACACGCTCTATGTTTTTGAAAATCCGAAAAAGGCGCACGAAACGCTGGTGCGCACCAAGGAACCCGAAGCCCTCAAGACTCTGCACGTAATCCCGCCGCAGATCGCAAAATGGTTCGGTGAAACGCCTACCTTCAGCACCGACGGAAAAAACTTTACGGATATGGACGTAGAAACGGGGCACTGTGGCTGGTATTCGACACTTTTCTTTGAAGAGAAAATTCCGACCAAGGCGACCTTCTATAACGCAGAAGATCACTCGCTCACGTTTGCCAAAAAAGTGAACATCGATTCCCTGTTCAAGAAATTGAAAACAAATGAACTGTTCTATGTGCCAAATGACCCGGAAAAGGTTTACTGGTATGCCGAAGATCCGAACTACGAGGGAATTTGTAGTGTGCACCTGCAGGGCATTGTCTACGATACCGATGCGGAACTGCATCCGGCATTCTCCTGCTATGCGATGGGTGGCGAAGGTTGCCAGGTGGGTGCCCAGGGGGTAGAACCTATCGAGGCGCAGGCGGCGGTGAACGCCTGTATTGGAGTGACTCCTGGAATTGTGGGACTAATCCTTGGCGACGACCACAAGCCGGTTCTTACCAAGGCGGGCGAAAGGTGCTTTATTAATTCCGATTTTTTTAACCAGCTGTTCAATTCGACCGATGGCGTCAACGAAACTTCTTGTTCCACGATTCCGTTTACCCTGAATAGTTTGGGCAAGTGGGAATTCTCCTCGGATTATTATACCTCTCCGGGAGCTCCTGTAGTCGGTGGTTACTATCCTGCCGAGTTAACCGAAGATGGCGATATCGTTGCCGGAACTCCGCTTCCGGAGGCGAGGAAAAAGCGCCCTGCCGAAGGCCCCGTGTTTATCGGCCCGGTACTCCGTGAACTGGACTCTACCGAAAAGGTCATGAAGATGAACGTCCTGTGTCAGGGAATTGGGTGGAATAAGGGCATCGATTGTACAGGACTGTTTGCAAATGGCGATGACCTTAACATGCCGATATCCAGCTATTTGGGCATTTCGGGAGGTAGCTCGCTTTGCGTTTGGGGATGGTCTTGCTCGAGCGATGCACCCGAAGGCTGGACGTTCTTTGATTCCTATGAAAAGGTGAGCACCCGTGAAGGGGGAAATCCCCGTTGGTCGTCTACAACTCCGGGACGAAACCAGCATTTCTGCTTTGAAAGCCATGCCAAGTTCACCTACAAGAAAGGGCAAAAATTTGGCGTCCGTGGCGATGACGACATCTGGATCTTTATCGGAGGAAAGCTCGCGATCGACTTGGGCGGCACTCACATGGCCGCTCCCGGATATGCCGACTTGTCCCTCCTGACCGACAAGAACGACGAACCGCTCGTTGTCGGAAACACCTACGATATCGACATCTTCTTCTGTGACCGTCGTACCACGATGAGCAACATGAACATCTTCAGCAACATTTATCTGGACCAGTCCGATGTGGCGGAACGGATGAAACCCTGCGAAGTGGAAGTCGAAGACGTCTTTGAAGAAGATCCTGAACATCTGGGAGAAAAGGCTATCGGCATGACCCGTGCCGCAAAGTCGAATCTGCGTGTCGGCGTGCAAGCCCTCCGCATAGAAGTCTCCGGGCTTACCGCAAATGAACCCGTGGCTCTCCTCGACCTGCAGGGCCGCGTCATTGCAAGCCGCAGGGCATCTTCTTCCACAATGCAGTTTGAAGTAAGGAATGCTGGCCGCTATATCGTCAAGACCAGGACGGGCAGCGCTTTAATCACTGTGAAATAAGAAAAAAGGCATGCCCGCGCAGGCATGCCTTTTTTAATGTTTCTATAATGTTTCTATTCAGTCACGAATTCGAACTTGGCAAAGCTGCTGGGCAGTTCCCGCGTGGGCCGTCCGCCCTTGGTCATGCAGTGCAGCGACGATCCCGTAGTGCAAAGGTTCCCGTTCACGAAAACTTTGTATTCAAAGCGGAACTTGAGCGTCCCTTCGCGCACCATGGTGGTTTCTATGTCCACGAATTCCCCGTAGTGGGTAGGCTGCCTGTACTTGACGTTTAGCTCCAGGACCGGGGCGGCAAAGCCTTCCGCTTCCATGTCGGCGTAGCTTGCGTTTGCGGTGCGGAAAAATTCGGTGCGGGCCTGTTCGAACCATACGGCGTAAACGGAGTGGTGGACAATTCCCATCTGGTCCGTTTCTGCATAGCGGACTTCAATTCTTGCGGTGTGCTTGTGTGTGCAAATTTCCATGCCCCAAATATATATAAAAGGGGCGAAAACTCGATGCGAACCTTGTTTTTTTGATTCTGTTTATTACATTATTCATGCAAATTGCCAGAAAAAGGAGAACAAATGAAAAATACCCTCAAGTATGTGTCTGCGTTTGCTGTTGCAGGGGCTCTCGTCGCTTGCGATTCTTCGACCTCGTCGGACGGCGGTTCCCCGTACGGTGACCTCAAGTACACCGCCCCTGTAAAACAGGGGAACGTGACGGGGCGTTGCGATGTCTATGCGACGTCCTCGTCGGTGACTATGATTGCCAGCGCGGAAGAGTTCGGCTCGACATTTAGGGCGGAAGAATCGGGAACCTGGAATGCAGACGGGTCTTATTATGTCTTGGTAGACTATCGTATGTCGGGGCTGTTCTTGATGGAGGTTGACGATGTGTGCAAAAATATGAAGGACAGGTTCGGTGCCGACTATGTCGTGTGTTCCGAGGACCGTGTCGTTACGGATCGCAGCATCCCGAAAGACGCTGCGCGTCCTCTGGATGGTGAGTTGATTCAGGAAATGGTCGAGGGTCTGACGAAAAGATGCGATAATTTCCGCGAAAATATGCAGGAAGTGGCTGATAAGTTTAGTGAAAGCCCGGGGGATGTTTCCGCGGAGCGGGCGGTTTCTTGCGATGTCGATGTCGCGGGAAATATCGTGACCCAGAAAATCGTCTTCCCGAGTAGGACGGTGACTGTCGTGGGCGAGTACAGGGGCGATTACATCACTATCACGGAATCCTATACCGGTGTTGACGCGGCGACCCTGCAGGCTGTATGCGATACTTACAAGTCTGATGCGGAATCGGTGAATGTCGTTTGCGACGGTGCGACGATTACCTCGACGGAGCTTACGGAAGGTGCTCCGCTGGAATCGATTGTTTCTTTCTATAGGGACGGCTTGTGCCCGGCCTTCTTGAGTGGAAACCTCACTCTTGAAGAATTGTGGTTCGAGGATTTCGAGTAATACCAGATAGGGAAGTTTTATTAGTATCGAGGCCTTCTCCGGTAGGGAGAGGGCCTTTTTTAGGAACTTTAAACTTTATCAACAGTCTATTCACACTATTTTGTCTATTGTGTATACAGGTTTCTTGAAAAAAATCATTTTTTTTTGAAAAAAACGCCGAATTTCGTTGACAAAACAGGGAAAAACTTATTAAATTTGGCTCACTCCTATCTACAGTAATGAAAATAGGATATGCCAAAGTAGCTCAGCTGGTAGAGCAGCTGATTTGTAATCAGCCGGTCGTAGGTTCGATTCCTATCTTTGGCTCGACATAATGGGTCGTTGCCCGAGTGGTTAAAGGGGACGGACTGTAAATCCGTTGGCTTACGCCTACCGTGGTTCGAAACCACGACGGCCCACGACAATCAAGCCCTACGGTGTCTAAGGCATCGTAGGGCTTATGCCCAGGTAGCTCAGTGGTAGAGCACTTCCTTGGTAAGGAAGAGGTCTCGGGTCCGACTCCCGATCTGGGCTCTCACTAAATGGAGATAGAATCATGGCAAAAGAACATTTTGACAGAAGCAAGCCGCACTGCAACATCGGCACCATCGGCCACGTTGACCACGGCAAGACCACTCTGACCGCCGCAATCTGCACGACCCTCGCTGCACGCGGCCTCGCCGCCGCCAAGCGTTTCGACGAAATCGACAACGCTCCCGAAGAAAAGGCCCGTGGTATCACGATCAACACTTCTCACGTCGAATACACCACTGCAAACCGTCACTACGCTCACGTCGACTGCCCGGGGCACGCCGACTACGTTAAGAACATGGTGACCGGTGCTGCCCAGATGGACGGCGCTATCCTCGTCGTGGCCGCTACTGACGGCCCGATGCCCCAGACCCGTGAACACATCCTCCTCGCTCACCAGGTGGGCGTGCCGAAGATCGTCGTGTTCATGAACAAGGTCGACATGGTGGACGACGAAGAACTCCTCGACCTCGTGGAAATGGAAGTTCGCGACCTTCTGTCCAAGTACGAATTTGACGGCGACAACACCCCGATCATCCGCGGTTCCGCCCTCAAGGCCCTCGAAGGCGACCCTGCCTACCAGGACAAGATCATGGAACTCATGGACGCCTGCGACACCTACATCCCGCTGCCGGCCCGCGAAACCGAAAAGCCGTTCCTGATGCCGATCGAAGACGTGTTCACCATCACCGGTCGTGGCACTGTCGCTACCGGTCGTATCGAACGCGGCGTGGTTCACCTGAACGACAAGGTCGAACGCGTTGGTCTCGGCGAAACTGCCGAATACGTCGTTACCGGCGTTGAAATGTTCCGCAAGCTCCTCGACGACGCCCAGGCTGGCGACAACGTCGGTCTGCTCCTCCGCGGCGCAGAAAAGAAGGACATCAGCCGCGGCCAGGTGCTCGCAGCTCCGAAGTCCGTGACTCCGCACGCCGAGTTCAAGGCAGAAATCTACGTTCTTACGAAGGACGAAGGTGGCCGTCACACACCGTTCATGAACGGCTACCGTCCTCAGTTCTACTTCCGCACCACCGACGTGACTGGCACGATCCAGCTTCCGGAAGGTGTCGAAATGGTGACTCCGGGTGACACCGTGACCATCCACGTGAACCTGATCGCCCCGGTGGCAATGGAAAAGCAGCTCCGCTTCGCAATCCGCGAAGGTGGCCGTACCGTTGGCGCTGGCTCCGTAACCGAAATCATCAAGTAATCGGATAATAAAATGCCCAGAGAACTCATCACGCTCGAATGCACCGAATGCAATCAGCGCAACTATGACTGCGACAAGAACAAGCGTCTTCACCCCTCTCGCGTAGAGTACAAGAAGTATTGCCCGTTCTGCCGCAAGCATACTGTTCACAAGGAAACCAAGTAAGGAAGTCCGAATAGGTCGGTAGCTCAATTGGTAGAGTCACGGTCTCCAAAACCGTTGGTTGGGGGTTCGAGTCCCTCCCGACCTGCTCACTTCCTGGAGTCATTATGCGCAAGATCCAGCAATATGTCAAGGAATCCATCGAGGAACTGAAGAAAGTCACTTGGCCTACTTGGGAAGAACTTAAGGGTTCCACCTTGGTAGTGATGCTTTTCAGCGTCATTATGGGTCTGTACATTGCCGGACTCGACGTTGGTTTTTCTTGGATTATTGACAAGATTATGGGAAGAGGTTAGTTGTTATGCCTGATATGAAGTGGTATGCCATTCACACCTTTTCCGGTCAAGAAAATAACATTAAGAAACGTATCGAGCAGATGATTGAACGCGAAGGCGTTCAAGATAAGTTCGGACAGATTATCGTACCGACCCGCGAGGTGGTTTCCACCGTTCGCGGTCATCGTCATGTATCCGTCCAGAACGCAATGCCCACTTACGTTTTCATCGAAATGGTGCTGGACGAGCTCACCCAGCATTTGGTGATGAACATCAATGGCGTCACCCATTTCCTTGGAATGACCCCCACTAAGAGGGTGGCCATTCCTTTGCAACAGAGCGAGGTCGATCGTCTTCTTGGAGTTGATCCTAGTGGCTCTACTGAAGGCGAGATCCAAAACCCGTACTCTATTGGCGAAAATGTCCGCATCAAGGAAGGTCCCTTCAAGGACTTTGTGGGCGTCGTAGACGAAATCATGGAAGACAAGACCAAGATTAAGGTCATGGTGACTGTCTTCGGTCGTTCTACGCCTGTCGAACTCTCCTACAACCAGGTTGAGTCCGACATCGCTTAATTCTACGGTTTTGAAACGGAGATAACACAGTGGCAAAGAAAATCACAGGTTATATTAAGCTCCAGATTCCTGCAGGCGCCGCTAACCCGGCTCCCCCGGTAGGTCCCGCCCTTGGTCAGAAGGGTGTGAACATCATGGAATTCTGCAAGCAGTTCAACGCTAAGACCCAGAACGACAAGGGAATGATTATCCCGGTCGTTATTACGGTCTATGCCGATAAGAGCTTTACCTTCATCACGAAGGTATCGCCGGTTCCGGCCCTCATCAAGAAGGCTGCCGGCATTGAAAGCGGCTCTGGCGAACCCAACCGTAAGAAAGTTGGTAAGCTCACCAAGGCCCAGGTCCAGGATATCGCCCAAAAGAAGATGCCGGATCTAAACACAATCGACCTCGAAGCCGCTATGCGCATGGTCGCGGGTACTGCTCGCTCCATGGGTATTGAAGTGGTTGACTGAGGCAGGTAATTCACCGTTACGTATCTGACAGGAAAATTTCATGTTCAGAGGAAAAAAATACAAAAAGATTGCTGAATCTTTCGATCGCACCAAGGCGTACGATTTGAAGGAAGCAATCGAAATACTCAAAAAGTCCGAATTGAAGTTCGACCAGACGGTCGAAGTACACTTCAATCTCGGTGTGGACCCAAAACATTCCGACCAAGTGGTTCGTGGCACTGTTGTGCTGCCGCATGGTACCGGTCGTCAGGTCCGCGTCTTGGTTTTCTGCAAGGACAATAACCTTGAAGTTGCTAAGAGCGCAGGTGCTGACTACGCAGGTGGTGCTGACTTGGTTCAGAAGATTCAGGAAGGCTGGCTGGACTTTGATTCCGTCGTTGCTACTCCCGACATGATGCCGGTGATTAGTAAGGTCGCTAAGGTCCTCGGTCCTCGCGGTTTGATGCCTTCTCCGAAGGCCGGCACGGTTACGGTTAACGTTGCCCAGACGGTTAAGGAACTCAAGGCTGGTAAGATCCAGTACCGCGTTGACAAGGGCGCTAATGTCCATGCCCCCGTAGGCAAGCTCTCCTTCGGTGTCGAACAGCTGGCTGAAAATACCAAGGCTGTTATCGACTCTGTCGTTAAGAACAAGCCTCAATCTTCTAAGGGCACCTACATTAAGAGCCTTACGTTGTCCGCAACGATGGCTCCGGGCATCAAACTTGATATGGCACTGACGCGCTAGGAGATACCATGAAAGCTGTAGTTAAAAAACAACAGACCGTGGACGCGCTCGTCGAGTCCTTCAATGGCGCAACCGCCGTCTATCTGCTCAATTATCAAGGCATGACCGTAGAAAAGGACAATGCCCTTCGCAAGGCACTCGCATCTAAGGGTGTTAAGTACCACGCTGTGAAGAATACTCTTCTCAAGCGCGTGCTCGCCGCTCTTAAGGTCGAAGGTCTCGACGATTTGCTGACCGGTGCAACATCCGTTATGGTCGGCTTCGAAGAAGACCCGCTTCTGCCCGCTCGCGAAATTGAAGCATTCCACAAAGCAAACCCCGATTTCTTGGTTGCCAAGAGCGTTTACCTCGATGGTAAGCCGATGCCTGGCTCCGAAGTCGTGAACCTCGCTAAGATCCCGGATCGTAAGGGCATGATCGCTCAGATCGTCTCCATCGCTCTCGGACCTGGTTCCACGATCGCCGGTCAAATCAAGACGCTCCAGGAAAAGCTGGAAAAAGAATCGGGCTCCGAAGCTGCTCCTGAAGCCGCTGCGGAAGCTTAACAACAAACCACAAACCAAAAAATTTAAACGGAATAATCGGAGAAACACATCATGGCAACTGATATCAAGGCACTGGGCGATCAAATCGTTGGTCTTACCCTTCTCGAAGCCAAGGCTTTGGCTGACTACCTTAAAGAAACCCACGGCATCGAAGCTGCTGCCGGTGGCGCTGTCGTAATGGCCGCCGCTGCTGCCGCTCCTGCTGAAGAAAAGACTGAATTCGACGTCATCCTCGTCGAATGCGGCGCTAAGAAGATGGACGTCCTCAAGGCCGTCCGCGCCATCACCGGTCTGGGCCTCAAGGAAGCTAAGGACCTGGTCGAAAAGGCCAACAGCGTGGTCAAGGAAGCAATGCCGAAGGCTGACGCTGAAAAGCTCAAGAAGGACTTGGAAGATCTCGGAGCAAAGGTCGCTCTGAAGTAATGCTTTCACTTCATTGACTTATTATACGCCAACTGCCTGCACTTTATGTGCGGGCTTTTGGTGTATTAAACTTTTTTGCTATTTTTAGATAAAAAAGCTCTTCACCGGATGAGGTATTTCAAATGACCACGGAGCGAAAAAGCTATTCCTCCAATAAGTTCCAGCTGGAACTCCCGTACCTGATCGAAGTCCAGAAGGCTTCGTACGAGCAATTCCTCCAGAAGGAAATCCCGCAAGAAAAACGTCTCAAGGTTGGGCTGGAACGCGTGTTCCAGGATATTTTCCCCATTACCGACGTCAAGGGACTCTATTCTCTTAATTACGAAGGTTACTATTTCGGTATCCCGAAATACAGCATCCCAGAATGCCGTCAGCGTGGGCTCACGTATTCTATGGAGCTTTATGCCACCCTTTCTCTCCAGAGTTTCGAGGAAGATGGCGAAGATCGCAAGCTCAAGGAAGAAGTCAAGAACGACGTCCTTATTTGCGAACTCCCGATCATGACTGAAAACGGAACGTTCATCGTCAACGGCGCTGAACGTGTTGTCGTTTCCCAGTTGCACCGTTCCTACGGTATTAGCTTTGACGAAGAACTCCAGCAGAACGGCCGTTCCGACTACAAGAGCCGCATTATTCCGCACCGTGGTGCCTGGGTCGAGTTCAATACCGAAGGCGATACCCTTTATCTTCAGATCGACCGCAAGAAGAAGCTCGCCGCAACGGTCATGCTCCGTTGCCTTGGCTTCGAAACCACCGAAGACATCCTCAAGCTTTTCTACAAGAAGACCGAAGAAGTCTCCGTGGAAGAAATGGCCGAACAGTACGATGAAAACGGCGTCTGCGTCCTGATTGACCGCGTTGTTTTCGAAGACGTCATCGATACCAATACCGGTGAAGTCGTGCTCGCTGCAAACGAAGTGATCGACGACAAGAAGCTCGAAGTCCTTCGCCAGAGCAGCGTTGAAAAGGTTGTCCTCCTTTCCAAGGAAGAAGACAATCTGCTTATCCACTACACCCTCGCTGCAGACAAGACGAAGTCCCGCGAAGACGCCCTCAAGGCTATCTACTCCGTGACTCACCAGCAGCAGGACGAAGCTCCGGACATGCGCACTGCCGAAATCTACTTCGACAGCCAGTTCATTTCCGATCCGCACAAGTACGACCTCGGCGAAGTGGGTCGTTACCGCTTGAACGCCAAGATTTACAGCAAGCCCGAAATCCGCGAAATCCTCGCTGAACTCGGCGACGAATTCAAGATTCCGTCCCTTACCATGATGACCATGAGCAAGGCGGACTTCCTTGCCATCATCGAGTACATGATCGGTCTTTACAACGGTACCGAAGGCTTTGCTCTCGACGATATCGACCACTTGGGCAACCGTCGTACCCGTTCCGTTGGCGAACTCTTGGCCAACCAGATTTCCGTGGGTCTTTCCCGTATGTCTCGCGTCATCCGCGAGAACCTGAACCTCCACGGCGAAGACGAACAGATGACTCCGCGCGACCTCGTGAACACTCGCATGGTTTCCTCCGTGGTCCAGGCATTCTTCGGTTCCAGCCAGCTGTCCCAGTTCATGGACCAGATGAACCCGCTTTCTGAACTCACTCACAAGCGTCGTCTTTCCGCTCTCGGTCCTGGTGGTCTTTCCCGCGAACGCGCAGGCTTCGAAGTCCGTGACGTGCACTACACGCACTACGGCCGTCTCTGCCCGATCGAAACTCCGGAAGGCCCGAACATCGGTCTTATCAACTCCCTCGCCTCCTTTGCCGTGGTGAACCACTTCGGCTTTATTGAAACCCCGTACCGTATCGTGGGTCTCATCGACTTCAAGGACGCCAAGGGCAACATCGTGAAGGTTCCCGAATCCAAGTGGCATTTCGGTATCTTCAAGGCTTTCGTGCACGACCCGCACCTCTTCCTGGAACTTGAACTGACCAAGAAGCAGATCGACTCCGTGCGCATGAACCTCGACATCAAGCAGCGTGCCCTGTTCGAAGGTTTTGTGAACAAGGTGTTCGCGTTCAAGGATGTCGATGGCAACGTGACCTACTACCGTAACGGTTTCACTGTCGAAGACTTTAACGGCAAGCCCGATTACGAACAGGTGGGCACCGTCGTGGAACAGATCGTTTCCGACTACATCACCTTCCTCACTGCCGACGAAGAAGACGCTTTCAAGGTGGCTCCGGCATCGACCGAACTCACCGACGACAACCGCTTCAAGGGCGACATGGACGGCTACGTGATCGTCCGTGACAAGAGCGAATATCCGCACCTCATGCGTCAGGACAGCTTTGCCCTCGACGACGAAGAAACCGAACGCATCGACCTCATGGACGTGGCCCCGATGCAGATCGTGTCTGTCGCCGCTGGTCTTATCCCGTTCCTCGAACACGATGACGCTAACCGTGCATTGATGGGTTCTAACATGCAGCGCCAGGCTGTGCCTCTGCTCCGCGCCGAAGCTCCGGTCGTGGGTACGGGTCTCGAACGCCGCGCCGCTCTCGACTCGGGTACGGTGGTCCGCGCCAAGCACGACGGTAAGGTGACCTTCGTCGATGCACGCAACATTACCGTGCAGCGTGGCGACATGGTGGACGGCAACTTCGTGCCTCTCACCGGCCTCGGCGAAAACTACGAATTTTTGGGCAAGGATCCTATCGACACCTACGTGCTCCGTAAGTTCGAACGTTCCAACCAGGATTCCTGCATCAACCAGAAGCCTATCGTTGACGTGGGCGATTTCGTCAAGGCGGGCGACGTGCTTGCCGACGGCGTTTCCACCGACCACGGCGAACTGGCTCTCGGTAAGAACATCCTCATCGGCTTCCTCCCCTGGAACGGTTACAACTACGAAGACGCCGTTATCATTTCGGAAGAACTCGCCATCAAGGATACCTTTACCTCTATCCATATCGAAGAATACGAAATGGAAGTCCGCGACACCAAGCGCGGCCCCGAAGAACTCACCCGTGAAATTCCGAACGTTGGCGAAGATGCTCTTAGGAACCTCGACGAAAACGGCGTGATCCGCGTGGGTGCCGAAGTCACGGCTGACGACATCCTCGTCGGTAAGGTGACTCCGAAGGGCGAAACCGAACTTTCTCCGGAAGAACGCCTGCTCCGCGCTATCTTCGGCGAAAAGGCCGGCGATGTCCGCGATTCTTCTTTGAAGGCTCCTCCGGGAATGAAGGGCGTGGTGCTTGAAACCCGCATCTTCAGCAAGAAGGACAAGGCCGACAAGAACAGCAAGGAAAAGGACCAGGAAACCATCAACGATATCCGCTCCAATTTCCAGAAGCAGATCGACAAGATCAAGGCTTCCTGTTCCGAACACTTGTTCGAACTCCTCGGCGGCAAGGCAGCCGGCAAGGTCATGGACAACGAAACTCACGAACTCCTGATTCGCGAAGGCCAGACCTACACCGAACAGAACCTCTCCGCTATCGATGTGACCAAGGTCTCTCCGGCATCTACCTTCGTGGTGGGTGACGACGAACTCCAGGAAAAGGTTCTTTCGCTCGTGCTCGTTGCTCGCGACAACCTCGATACCCTGACCCGTACCATGGAAAAGGAAATCGACAAGGTCACGAAGGGCGACGAACTCAAGCCGGGCGTGCTCAAGTGCGTGAAGGTCTACATCGCGAAGAAGCGTTGCCTCTCTATCGGTGACAAGATGGCTGGTCGTCACGGTAACAAGGGTGTCGTCTCGAAGATCGTGCCGGTCGAAGACATGCCGTTCACCGAAGACGGTCGTCCGCTGCAGATCCTTCTGAACCCGCTGGGCGTGCCTTCTCGTATGAACATCGGTCAGGTGCTTGAAGTTCACCTGGGCTGGGCTGCAAAGACGCTCGGCTTCAAGGTGACGACTCCGGTGTTCGACGGTGCCAAGTTCGAAGATATCTGCAAGGAACTCGAAAAGGCTTACCAGAAGAACCCGATCGTGAACTACGAAATGGATCCGGACAACAACAAGATTATCGGTAAGGCAAAGCTCTATGACGGCCGTACCGGTGAAGCTTTCCTGAACCCGGTGACGATCGGTTACATGTACTACCTCAAGCTCGGTCACTTGGTGGACGACAAGATCCACGCCCGTTCTATCGGTAGCTACGCTCTCGTTACCCAGCAGCCTCTTGGCGGTAAGAGCCAGTTCGGTGGCCAGCGCTTCGGTGAAATGGAAGTGTGGGCTATGGAAGCTTACGGTGCCGCTTACACGCTGCAGGAACTCCTCACGGTCAAGTCCGATGACGTGCAGGGCCGTTCCAAGGTGTACGACGCTATCGTGCACGGTCAGAACACGCCGAAGCCGGGTGTTCCTGAATCCTTCAACGTTATGATCCGCGAAGTTCGTTCTTTGGGTCTCAATATTCAGACCAATGGAGATAAGTAATATGGTCGAAGAAATTGAACGCGACAATTCTGGCGATATTTCGATTCACCTCGCCGCTCCGGAAATGATCCGTAGCTGGTCCCATGGTGAAGTGACCAAGCCCGAAACCATCAACTACCGTTCTTTCAAGCCCGAAAAGGATGGTCTTTTCTGCGAAAAGATCTTTGGACCGGTGAAGAACTGGGAATGTAACTGCGGTAAGTTCAAGCGCATCCGCTACAAGGGTGTCGTTTGCGACCGTTGCGGCGTTGAAGTGACTCACTCCAACGTGCGCCGCAAGTACATGGGCCACATTGAACTTGCTATTCCTCTGACCCACACCTGGTTCGTCCGTAACCAGCCGTGCGTCATTGGCGCCCTCCTGAACCTCTCCACCAAGGACCTCGACTACATCATCTACTACGAAAAGTACGTGGTGATCGATCCGGGTGACGCAGACCTGCAGAAGAACGCCCTGATTGACGAGGCCCAGTATCAGGACCTTATCAACGAAGGCCGTAACTTCAAGGCCCAGATGGGTGCATCCGCTATCAAGCAGTTGCTCGATAACGTGAATTTGTCTGAACTTTCTCAGGAACTCCGTATTCAGGCTCAGTCCAAGTCCAAGACGAAGCAGGACGACGCCCTGAAGCGCCTCAAGGTGGTGGACGCTTTCCTGAAGTCTCAGCGTGACAGTTTCCGTAGCTACTACGAAAATCCTGAAAAGGCGATGAAGGCCGATTCCCAGCAGCCCTGGCTCCGTGGTCTCGCCGAAGCCGTTGCCGATTTCAAGAGGGACTACGAAACCTCGCACGAATCCTTTATCGTTGCCGACGCCTACGAAGATTTCCGCAAGGCATATCCGAAAGAAGCCCGTCTTTTGGCAAACCAGCCGTCCTGGATGATCCTCGACGTGCTTCCGGTGATTCCGCCTGATCTGCGTCCGCTCGTTCCGCTCGAAGGTGGCCGCTTTGCGACTTCCGACCTGAACGAACTCTATCGCCGCGTCATCAACCGCAACAACCGTTTGAAGAAGTTGATCGACCTCCGCGCTCCGAACGTGATTCTCTGCAACGAAAAGCGTATGTTGCAGGAAGCCGTGGACCAGCTGTTCGACAGCGGTCGCCGCACTGCACGTGCCGGCTCCGCACGTCCGATGAAGAGCCTCGCCGAACTCCTGAAGGGTAAGCAGGGCCGCTTCCGTATGAACTTGCTCGGTAAGCGCGTGGACTACTCCGGTCGTTCCGTGATCGTGGTGGGCCCGGAACTTCGCATGCACCAGTGTGGTCTGCCGAAGCGCATGGCTCTCGAACTTTACAAGCCGTTCATCATCCACCGTTTGGAAGAAGAAGGTATCGTCTATACTCTCAAGTCCGCTAAGAAGTACGTGGACGCCGAACGTCCGGAAGTGTGGGATATCCTCGAAGAAATTATCGAAGACCACCCGGTGATGCTGAACCGCGCCCCGACGCTTCACCGTCTGGGTATTCAGGCCTTCTACCCGCGCCTGATCGAAGGTAACGCTATCCGCCTCCACCCGCTCGTCTGTACCGCATTCAACGCGGACTTCGACGGTGACCAGATGGCATGCCACCTTCCGCTGTCTTTCGAAACGCAGCTCGAATGCCGCGTTCTCATGCTCTCTTCGAACAACATTCTTCACCCGGCTTCCGGTCAGCCGATCGCGGTACCCGGCCAGGATATCGTGCTCGGTCTGTACTACCTGACCAAGCCGCGTCCGGCACGTAAGGGTGAAGGCATGCACTTCTTCGACTCCGCCGAAGCCGTGCGCGCTTACGAAAACGGTGTTGTCGATCTGAATGCTATCGTTTATCTGAAGCTCAAGGCTGGCCGCAAGGTCTACATGGGCGCCCTCGAAAAGGATGCCGTGTGCCTCCGCGAAGCTGCTGACGACAATGGCAACATCGAAGTCGCAGTCAAGGCTGGCGAAAAGATCAAGTTCCTTACCCTTAAGGAAGACAATGTTATCAAGACGACCGTCGGTCGTATCATCTTCAACGAATTCGTTCCGAAGGAACTCGGCTACGCCAACGAAACCTTCGGCAAGAAGGTGATCGCTAAGTCCATCGACGACCTGTACCGCCGCACCGGTAACCGCGTGACCGTGGATTACCTCGATGACCTGAAGGCGAATGGTTACAAGTGGGCAACCCGCGCCGGTTCTTCTGTGGCTATCGCCGAAATGGTGATCCCGAAGGAAAAGCAGGAAATGCTCGACAAGGCCGCTGAACAGGTTTCCAAGATTCGTGGCCTGTACGAAGATGGTGTCATTACCGACGGTGAACGTTACAACCAGACGATCGACGTCTGGTCGAAGACGACCTCCGAAGTCGCTGCCAAGCAGTGGGACTTGCTCTCCAGCGACCGTGACGGCTTCAACCCGGTTTACATGATGGCCGACTCCGGCGCTCGTGGTAGCCGTGAACAGATTAAGCAGCTGTCCGGTATGCGTGGTTTGATGCAGAAGCCGATCAAGCAGCTCGGTGGTCAGGAAGTTATTGAAAACCCGATTAAGTCCTGCTTCCGCGAAGGCCTGAACGTGATGGAATACTTCATTTCGTCTCACGGTGCTCGTAAGGGTTTGGCTGATACCGCTCTTAAGACGGCTGACGCTGGTTACCTGACACGCCGTCTCGTGGACGTGGGCCAGGACCTCGTGATTACCGAAGAAGACTGCGGTACCACGAACGGCATCGAAGTTTCCGCGTTCAAGGACGGTGACGATACCGTGATCGCTCTTGAAGAACGTCTCCTCGGTCGTGCACCGGTGGATGACATCAAGCATCCGGTCACTGGCGAAGTGATCGTGAAGGCGGGCGAACTCGTGACCGAACGTGACCTCGCGAAGATTTCTGCGACGGGTCTCGAACACATTAAGATGCGCTCGGTGCTCACCTGCGATTCCCGCAACGGTGTCTGCTCCAAGTGCTACGGCCGTATGCTTGCTTCCGGTCGTCCGGTTGACCTGGGCGAAGCCGTGGGCGTGCTCGCTGCACAGTCCATCGGTGAACCGGGTACGCAGCTTACCCTCCGTACCTTCCACATCGGTGGTGCTTCTTCTCGTCTGACTGTCGAAAGCGACAAGAAGGCAACCGTCGACGGCCACATCGAACTCGAACAGGTTGAAACTGTCGAACACGAAGGCCAGAAGGTCGTTACCAGCCGCATGGCTGAACTCGTTATCTTTGACAAGACCGGCATCAACAAGGGTCGTTACCAGATTCCGTACGGCTCTATCCTCCATGTCGAAAACGGCCAGACGGTAAACGCTGGCGACGTGATGTTCGAATGGGATCCGTATAACAGCCCGATTATCAGTAACGTTTCTGGTAAGGTTGTCTTTACGGACATGGTTGAAAACCGCACCTACCGTTCCGAAACTGACGAAGTGACGGGCGTGGAAACCTGGACCGTGATTAGCGACAAGCAGCACGGCAAGAAGGACCTCCACCCGGCAGTTACCATCGTCGATTCTTCTAACACGAAAATCGGTAACTACATGCTTCCGGACGGCGCTATCCTTACGGTTAAGGTTGGCGACATGGTGAGCGTCGGTCAGACTGTTGCAAAACTTCCGCGCGCAGCCGGTAAGACCCGCGATATTACGGGTGGTCTTCCGCGCGTGGCCGAACTCTTCGAAGCTCGTGTGCCGAAGAACAAGGCATTCATCGCTCCGATCGACGGCTTGGTCGAAAAGATCGAAGAAGTCCGCAACAATCAGGTTGTTTACATTAAGATGGATGACCAGGAAGAGAAAGTGCTGGTTCCCCGCGGCGTCCATCTGGCGGTCAACGAAGGTGACCGTGTCCACATTGGTCAGAAGATCAGTGAAGGAAGCGTGGATCCCCACGATATCCTCGACGTCCTTGGCCCCGAAGAGGTCCAGCGTCACTTGGTGAACGAAATCCAGGCGGTGTACCGCCTGCAGGGTGTGGCTATCGCAGATAAGCACATCGAATGTATCGTCCGCCAGATGATGCGTAAGGTTCGCATCAAGGATTCCGGAGACTCCGAACTGCTTCCGGGCGAAGAAATTTCCAAGGCCCGTCTGCGCGCTATCAACGATCAGTTGACTGCTGTCGACAAGACTCCGGCGACCTTCACGCCGATGCTCCTTGGTATCACGAAGGCTTCCTTGGCGACAGACAGCTTCATTTCTGCCTGCTCGTTCCAGGAAACCACAAAGATCCTTACCCGCGCTTCCATCGAAGGTAGCGTTGACCCGCTCCTGGGTCTTAAGGAAAACGTGATTATGGGTCGTCTTATCCCGTGCGGTACGGGTGCTCGCCACTTGAGGAACGTCCAAGTGGTGGATGCCGATGCCGAACTGGATGCCGCGGCTCGGCCTATGGGTATTCAGGGTGAATACGAAGAATCCTCCGACAACGGAATCCAGATGCTGGACAACGAAGTCGGCATCAATGACGAGGATGATTCGGATAATTAACCCCGACTACTTGAAAAAATTGGAAAAAGAAACTATATTTGCACTCCAAAATCTAGGAGATTAACAGTGCCAACTATTCAACAGCTCGTCCGCAACGGACGTGAACAGATCAGCAACAAGACCGCTTCCGTGGCCTTGAAGTCCTGCCCCCAGAAGCGCGGTGTTTGCACCCGCGTGTACACCAGCACCCCGAAGAAGCCGAACTCTGCTCTTCGTAAGATCGCCCGTGTGCGTCTTTCCAACAAGATGGAAGTGACCGCATACATTCCTGGTGAAGGCCACAACCTCCAGGAACACTCCATCGTGCTCATCCGCGGTGGTCGTGTGAAGGACGTCCCCGGTGTTCGTTACCACATCATCCGTGGTACCCTGGATACCCAGGCTGTGAACGGTCGCCAGAACGGCCGCTCCAAGTACGGTGTTAAGAAGAAGGGTGCCGCTCCGGCCAAGAAGTAAGGAAGGTAGAATATGTCTAGAAGAAGAAAGGCTCTCCATCGCTCCATCCTCCCGGATCCGCGTTACAAGTCCACGCTCGTTACCGAACTCGTCGGTGTCGTGCTGAAGCAGGGCAAGAAGACCATCGCTGAACAGATCGTCTACACCGCTCTCGAAAACCTCGGCCAGAAGCTCGAAGGTCCGGAATCTCCGCTCGAAAAGTTCGAACTCTGCCTCGAAAACATCAAGCCGCGCCTCGAAGTGAAGTCCCGCCGTATCGGTGGTGCTAACTACCAGGTTCCTATGGAAGTTGCACCGGACCGCGCCAAGGCCCTCGCTCTCCGTTGGCTCCTTGATGCCGCCCGTAACCGCAACGAAGCCAACATGGCTGACCGCCTTGCTGCTGAACTCGTTGCTGCCAAGAACGGTGAAGGCAACGCTGTCCGCAAGAAGAACGACACGCACAAGATGGCCGAAGCCAACAAGGCTTTCGCCCACTTCCGTTTCTAATTCTTGCATTAGCACAGAATTATCCTAGAGAGAGGCTCCGCTTAAAAGCGGAGCTTTTCTTTTTTTTGCGAGTGTCGTTTAAGGGACATATTCCAAAATGGAATATGCCTTTTTGTAATATAACTTTTCGAAAAAAACGTCTGTTTTGTAAAGAAAAAGTGTACATTTAGGATGTATTTCGTTCAAAAAACATTTTTTGAGAGGTGAGCCCTATGAAAGGCTTTTTCCGGTTTGCTTCTGTCATGGCGGTTCTGACGGGATTGTTGTCCGTAAGTTCCCTGGCCGAGACATCCCCGTACGATGCTGCACGTGTTCTTCGCGTGACGATGAAGGATGGCTCTACCCGCTTGTTCCTGGCGGAACATGTGGATTCAATCACGTTCAAGGCGGACTTGAAGGATAGTTCGGGGATAGGGAGCCCGGACAAGTTTAAGGAGGCCAACCTGAAATTGGTTGATTTTGTCGAGTACAACCACCTTCAGGCCGTCTTCGATGGCGTCGATGGAGAAATCCCTATGCTTCTAGGAGATGACGGTGACGAGATGCATGGTATGTATTTCGGTGCATTGTCCTACGCCGAGAATGGATCGGTCGCCCGTATAAAAGGTGACTGGACCGTTCCTGACACTATCAGAGTGCACGAGGACATCACCATCAACAAGGTTTTCTTCGAAAGGGAATTTGTGACGGGTTCCTATTCTACCTTGTTCCTGCCTTTTGATATAGAAGCTGGCAAGGTTCATGGGGTCAAGTTCTACGCATTGAATGTGCAGAAAAGCGATGGTACATGGAAGGTGGTGGCTTCCCGTGTGTCATCGAAATCTAAGATCAAGGCGTACACGCCCTACTTAATAGAAGCGACGGGACCGGTCATGACTTTTGACGGCCCTGTTACGTTCAAGAAGACTGTGAGGAACAATCTCTCCTTCGGGGACTGGGAAGTGAGAGGGGTGTATTGCTATTCCGCTTTCGGTGATTTCGAGGAAGGTCAGGGAAAGCTGTTTGACTTTGCCGTGACGGGTGAAAAGGAACCCAAGGTGGGCGAGTTCGTTTTGGCGGGAAAGGATGATGATATCTATCCTTTGCAGGCCTATCTTGTGTACAGCGGCAAGAAGTCCTCCATGCCCAAGACCCTCGATGTGGAAATTGTCGAAAACACGATGGTTGTGGGTAGAGGGTCTATCAATACAAGGACCGGGGCTATTCGACTGGATAACTGGTATGACTTGCAGGGCCGGAAACTCAAGGGTAAGCCCAACACCAAGGGAACCTATTACCATAATGCCAAGCGGGTAATTGTCAAGTAGGAGGCGACCATGAATACGAAAATTCTAAAACGACTTTTCCTCGTTGCTCTTGCTTGTTCCGTCACATCTTCTGCAAGTGAGATGATGCTGCGGTACCGTTATGCCGGATATCAGGGGTACTCGACCTACAAGGCAAACCTTATAGAAGTGTATTCCATCAATTTTATGAAGGAGCAGCCCGACGAGGAAGGGGATTCTCTGATGCTTAAGGTCAAGGGGACCAAGCCGCTTAAGGACCTCGAAGAAAATGATATGTACGAGATGCCCTTGGAACTCTTCAAGGACATAAAGTTCAACGAGATCGGTAAGGACGAGACGATGACAATCGCCGTAAAGTCCCTGGGTTCGATGGGCGGCAAGTATACCTTCAATATCAGTGATATCCAGTCGGTAGATGTTGTTAATATGTATCTGTCGAACGATACCGACAAGGATGGAATCTCCGATGTCGAGGAAATGTTCATTTATGGGACGGACCCTTATTCCGACGATACGGATGGCGACTCCTGGAAGGACAACGAGGAGATTGGCTACAGTTCCTGGAACCCGAAGGTGGCGAATCTGCCCTCCCTCGAAGTGAAACTGGTCGATGCTCCGGAAATTTACCTGAAAAAATCCAAGACAACCGGAAGTTCGGACACCTATACAGTTGCTACGGGATCGACAGAGGAAGTGATGCATAGCAATGCCTACAACGAAACTCGCAGCTCCGAGTTGATGGATGGCTGGGAAGTGGGTGTTGAAATAGGAACTACAGGAGGACATTTTCATGCCGTTGGCCATGCGAATTACAGTGGCTCCGTAACGGAATCCCAGGGCTATGGCTGGACGTCTAGCACCCAGGAAAGTCTTGCGAAAAAATACGAGGAGGCGCGGGCAACTGCACGTAGTGAAAACGTGACGATTAATGGAGCCAAGTTATGCGTGAATGTTTCGTTGTCAAATACGGGAGCGATCGCGTATACAATCAATTCCTTGACCTTGAGTGTCAGCGCCAATCTGCTCCATAAGGGGACTTCCATCATTTCGACGCAGAACGCGGTGAACAAGTTGAGTCCGATTTCGTTGACGCCGGGGCAGAGTTCCAGCGTGTCGTTCTGTGACGAAAACCTTTCCGTGTCGCAGGTGGAGGACGTCCTTTATAATCCGGGAGTCCTGTTCCTGAGTGCTACGGACTACACGATAACGCTACAGAAGGACGGCTCGGGGGCGAACGATTTTACGGGGGCGTACACCAATACCTTCGCCAAGACGGCGAGCGTCATTATTGACTACGGTCCGCGTCTCAGGAAAACGGCCGGAAAGAACTTGAAGGAGTTCCGTGTGGCTACCAATTACTTGGTGAAGACTGCCAACGGTATGACTGCCGACCGTTATGTACCGGTTTCCGTGGCGGATCTCCTCAAGTCGCTGAAGGTAAAGTATGAAGAGGATTCTCTGGTGAATCCCGCCGGGAAAAAGGTGTATGCCCTGAAATCCCTGGACGGGGTCAGCTATTCGGCAAAGTCGGGCGACACGTCTGCCTGGTTCTTGGGAATCACTAGGGCTTCGAATCCCCAGTACACCACTCTCTATTCGCTTTACATTGGAAGCGTGATGCTGGATACTTTGTTTGTTGATGCCGGGGACTTTGTACAGTTTATTTATAACGAAGACTTAGACCATGACGGCGTTCCTGCCAGTACGGAAGATTTACAGGGGACGGATGACAACAATGTGGATAGCGACGGCGACGGTATTTCGGACTATGACGAAATCAAGGGATGGAAAAGGGGTTCGGAAGGACCGTTCTACACCAATCCGGCCAGGAAAGATACAGATGGAGACGGAATTGACGACAAGGACGATCCCGAACCGACCGTAAGGAAGCTGTATACAAGTACGGTCATTGATACTTTGTATGTATATGATGTCAGCAAGAAAAAGTACGTTATGGTGAAGCCGGGATGCAAGTCGGGGTCCTGCGATTCGACAAACTTTGAATGGCCCGATATGGTTTATGAAGGAACCTTCGCTGTTCGAGTGAAGACGAAGGAACCCGTGGCGAGAGTCACCGTGAAACGCGGAGATTCTGTCTGTGTCGTTACCCAGAAGGATGACTATTTCGAGTTCTCTTCGGCACAGAGCAAATGCGGAACGCTTTCTCCTGCCACAAAGGACAATCCGTTTAACAAGTTTGCCATTACGGTCACTTCTGAAGATGAAAAGAGTTCCCTGTCCCATACGTTGAATATCAAGTCCTCCTTGGCTCCGCCAAAGGGTCTGGAATTGTCCAGAAATAGCGAACATTCCGCCATTGTGCTTAATTTTGAGAAGAGCTCAGATGCTCGAGTGAGTGGGTATGTGGTTCTAAGGGCAACTAATGACTATTCGAACCTTGCTCGAAAGGAAATCGATGAATTGAGTTATAAGCCCATTGCGGATAAGTATCTTGATGGTGGAATTATGATGTTGGGTGTCATTGATTCCACGAAAGACAGCTATACGGACAATGTGGGTGGTGGCTCCCCTTATTATGACTACAAGGTTCTTGCATATACAAAAGTTGGCAATAAATATGTCTTCTCGAAGGGGACCGATACAAAGGAGAAGGCTGTAGGACTTATTAAGGTCAAATTCCAAATGACCGGCCATGGCAGTGAGTACTGGTACAAGGGCGTTAGGCTTGACGCGACTATCCAGGCGTGGCTCCATGTCAATCAATCGGGGATATGGTCCCAGGCTCACCACTATCGCGCCTGGTTCTATAATGCGGGCAGGACTAGCCATGGTGATGAGATTGTGTATGAAGATAATTCTGATAGTAATGGTGACAATGATGCGGTTCCGGTTGACAAGACCATATATACAGTTAAAATGGGGTCGGGTGGCTTCCAGCTCAATCTGCACGCGCGATATGATGGTGGTCTATATACTTCGGACGCAGCGCAGCATTCGATTTTCTGGCCCTACGAAAATTTTGCGAAGGTTCTGAACAACAAGTGGAGTGGGACTCCCAACGCCAAGAATAATAGTGTTCCCCCAAATGGTTCTGAAGTCACGTTCAACTGGGGCATGAGCGGTGTGGAATACAATCCGTCCAATAATGGGTGTGATGGTGATTGCGGTGATGAACCCCATGGCGGACTCAAGTTCAAGTTTTCTTATGAATGGGACGACTAATAGGGAATAGCGCCGTTGTTTGGAAGGGCTCCGCTTAAAAGCGGAGCTTTTCTGTTTTATGAGATGTTGTTGTGGTTCGACAGGCTCACCAACCTTATGCCGGGGGCGCGGCAATCTCTATCGACTAAGGAGCGTGGACCAATCGATGAGCGAGGCGAAATGCTTTGCGCCGTTTTGCGTGAAGTGGCTGCAGTCCTGGCTGATGAACTTGTGTTCTGGGGTGAAAATACGGATGCGCCCGTTGCTATCGAGCGAGAGCGCCACGAGATCGATGTAGTCTCCGTTCCAGCTCTGTTTCATTTGACGGTTCGCTTGTTCAAGTTCGCGGTATAGCGGAAGAGTTTGTTTGAAATAGTCGGGGGAGTTGCGCTTGGCGTAGACGTTTCCGTTCGTGAATCCGAAGTTCTTAGTGCCGATGCCCTTGATCTTGGCGTTTGCTTTGATGTTCTCTAATACGTATTGCGGAACTTCGCTCTTGAATCCGAACGAGAAGATGAAGTCGCTTTCGCGGACTCGCGGGAGCAGGCTTTCGTCCCATTCGGCAGCGTAGGAAATGTTCACGCTGTCCTTGTACGTTGATTCCAGCAGCACGTTCGCGAAGTCTCGTGCGAACGAAGTGTTAACGATGAGTACGTTCGGCTTTTCGTTTTGCGGGAAGTCGCGGTCAAGCTCGTAGACGCGGTCACAGTACAGGGCGAACATGTTGCGCTGTAGGTTGTTCTTGGAAACGTCCAGCTCGGGAACGTCGCGCATGACGCCTGCGTGTAGGTAGACGAACAGGGCGAATGCGGTACTGCTCGAGAATAAGGCGATAAGGGCTGCGATGCTTTTGATGTTGAATTTCAGTTTTTCGACGTAGCGGAAAGAGGCGAACGTGAGTAGGGTTAGTGTCGTGATGAAATAGGCGAAGAATGTTACTGAAAGTTCGGGCGATACAAAGTATCTGTAGAACGCGATGATAACTTGATGCCATACGAAAATGCTGAGGCTTGCCTTACCGATAATTTCGAGAATCTTGCCGAAGTGGCTCACGGCAAGCCTGCTGTTGCTGTAGTTATGTGAAATGGCGATGCTTGCAAATAGCGAGGTGAAAAGTATTAAAAGATTCCTCGCTGTTTCGGACGAGAATGGTGCTGGGCTTTCGGCGCCGATAATCGAAAGTTCCAGTCCGAGGGTGTCGCCGTGGATGTAGGCGAGGCTTAGGCCGATGGTTCCGATGAGGGCGAGTACTCCAGCCGACTGCAGGATTCGTAGAACCCTGGCTTGCGCCACTTTTGTGGTGATGGATGCCATGTTACAGCCGATGAGACCGCCTAGCGTGAATTCGAAAAGGCGGTAGGGGAGCAGGTAGAAACGATTGCCTACAGGAACGTCCGGATTGATGAATAGGGCAAATGAGATGGCCGAGATGAAGGTGAGCAGCAGGTTCGTCTTTTTACGGTCGAGGGAATGCGTCACCTTGCGCAGGGCGAGAAGAATCAGGGGAAATGCCACATAGAACTCGATCAGGATGCCGACAAACCACATGTGCATCAGCGGGCTGAAGGCGTTACTTGATTTCCAGTAGTCCTTGGTGGTGATGCTTGCAAGAATGTTCTGCGAAAAAAAGTTGGAAGCCACAGCCGTTTCGGATAAGTTTTCGTAATCATCGGGAAGCATGCCCGAGTAGCCCACAGCAAGGCATACGGAGGATGCTATAATCACGAGTGGGGCAAGGCGGAGCAACCTTTTTTTCAGGAAACCGAAATAGCTGAAGCAACGCTCATTGATTTTAGCCGTGAGTGACGGGATGATTAGGTAGCCATTGATAACAAGAAACAGGTCTACGCCAAGGTAGCCTGTTTTGAGGATGCCGAGATGGTAAAGGACAACCGCCAATATAGCGAATCCCTTCCAGGCGTCAATGTCGTTGCGGTAGGGCAAAGTGTACATGCCCCAAAAATAGTATTAAAGCTTGCGAGAACAGCTAATGGTGTTGGATGTCAAGACGGAAAATGTTTTGTGCGTTTGTTCTGGGAACTTCGATGGCGTGTACTCCCGGGGCAAAGTGCTGTACGGCGCTCCGCCACAAAATGCGGCCCTGGTAGTCGAACTGCACGACGCTAGCCTTTAGTGCTTTGTCGGTTTGCATGTAGAGCTTGCCGTCTTGCAGGCGAAAGGAGCTGCTGGTGGTTCTCCCGGTCGGCTTGATACCAGTGTTGTTGTCCGAAGAGCTTGAGTTTATGTCTTGGCTGCTGGATGAGGTGGGCTCACTTGCCTTCATCTTGGCGATGCCGGCCTTCCAGGCGTCAACGGCTGCCTGCGAAGTGTTGAGCGCCCAGTCGCCCTCGTTCGCTTCCTTGCTCTGGCTGAACCACATCACTGCAAATACGCGGGAGAAGTCCGTGGCGAAGTGATCGAACATATCGGTAATCCACTCGGCCTTGTTTCCGCCGAGTTCGGAGCTGGAAATTTCGGCGATGAAGAGCGGCTTGTCGATATTCGCGAGCGCGTTGTACGCCTTCTTGAATACCTGCGAGAACGTCTGCCAGCTGGACCAGCTTTGGCATTTGCCCCAGTTGTAGCCGTCGATGGAGATGTAGTCCACGTATTCGTCGCCGGGGTAGTTGCCGGTGAGCGTTGTGCCCGTTCCTGCGTTAGAAGCGTTGGTGGTCCAGACCCATTTTACGTTAGTGACGTTTTCTTCGCGGAAGATATTCACGATATGGCGGAATGCCTCGGCGACATTCGCGTCGGTATTCCCGGCGCCAGCCTTACCCACGCCCCAGTCGTACCAGTCGCCGTTCGCTTCGTGGAGCGGCCTGAGCCAGATTTCTTCGCCGTAGTTCTTGACCCCTTTCGCATAGTCGCGAATATAGGTGTCGGCCTTACCGTCGACCAGGTCCTGGGCGTTGTAGCCGTTCGCCATCCAGGTGACCACCAGCGTGGAGCCGTTGTTCTTGGCGACGTTTGCATACTGCTCAGTTGCATTCCAGTCGTTGATATCGAAGAGTGCGAAGTAGCTGATGAGGTCGAGGTGCGTACCCTGTAAGTCTTGGAATGCCTGCACGTTCTGCTGTGTGGGCTGCGGATACTGACCCGGGCCACCGACCCAGGCGCCGATTTGGAATGCTAAAGCGGTCATAGGCAAAATCCCCAATGTGAAGAGTAACGATTTGAACATGATAGCCTCGATTTTTGAAATGAGTTTTGTTTCCTTACATAAATTAGCTTACTAGGGGTTCCTTGTACCTGACATTTATGTATGTTTGTGCTATAGTGTATCTAGTGTTATAACGGAGGCTCCATGACTGTCGATGAATTTTGCAAGTGGATAGAATCGTCCGGATTCAAGGACGGCGCAAGGCTTCCGTCTGTGCGCAAGGTGGCTGCGTCATTGCATGCTTCGACCTTTACCATTTTCCAGGCGTACAAGCGCCTGGTAGAACAAGGGAAAATCTACGGAGAGCACGGCAACGGATACTTTTGGGGCAATAAGCCCGAAATCGTGGTAGACGCAGGCGAACATGAGACCGAACGCCTGGAACGCCTGCTTTTAGAAGACTGGAAATCCGGCAAGGTTTCGGTGGACAGTACGCTACCGTCGATCAAGGACTTGTGCTTCGTTTACGGGACCACGTCGGGTTCCATGAGCCGCACCCTTGAAATGTTGCGTGAAAGGGGTGTGCTCGACCGTAAGGGTCGCGGGCGTTACTACTTCAAGAACACAAGGTCGTCTTCGGTCAATTTAAAGGAAATCCTCTTGATCATGCGTTGCAATCCGAGCGGGGATTTTAACGGGCTTGGCGAACGTGAACTCACGTTCATGCAGAAGGTGTATGCCGAAGCTAGGCGCAATAACCTCAAGGTCAAGGCGCTCGGATACTATGAGGACGAGGGTCTTTTTCTAGATGCCGCCGGAAACCAGGTTCGGCTGGAGGACTGTGGCGAATATTTCGGTGCTGTCGTATCGACGATGCTGGTGTTTAACATAAGCAGGCTCTTTGCGCTTCTCGCCTGCACGCGGTTCCCTATTTCGGTCTGGTGGGAGCACCCGCTGTACGATATTCCCCGCGCGTTAAAAAAAGAAAAGCGCTATGCGTTTTTCAACTTGGCCTTTGGTGATTTTCCGGGGCGCGCGGTGGGGCGGTTCCTGAAAGAAAAGGGAATGGAGCGTGTCGCCTTTATTTCGCCTTATCACATGAGTATGTGGTCGAGGGATCGCCTGAAAGGACTCAAGGAGGTGGGGCTCAAGGTTGTCGAAGCAACCGATGCCTCGCATGCGAGCCATTTTGATTTTATGCAAGAGAAAGAGGCTCATGAACATTTTAGTCGCATATTGCAAAAACTGGTAAAAGAGGTTCCGTCTGTAGATGCGTGGGTCGTGTCAAACGACAGGGTAGGGGTGGAACTTTTGTCGCTTGTGGAGCAGGGTAAGCTTAAACGCCCGCCTTACATGGTATCGTTCGACAATTCTAACGACAGCTACCGCAACCGTCTGGATTCCTTCGAGTTCAGCTTGGATGCCCTTGCCGAGCAATCCGTATTCCACCTAGTATCCCCTGGTGTTACTTTGTATAAAAAAGACGATTTTAGGGAACTTTCGGGGCATGTCGTGGAGAAGTGACCACTTCGCTCAATCCTGTTCACATTTTTCCAACTTTTTTCTAACCATTAACCACGAATCACTAACCACTTTTTTATATTTAAAGCACATAAATTTTTCACTTTAACAGAAGGTTAATAAAATGGCTAAAATCGCTAAAGTTTGGGCTCGTCAGATCCTGGATTCCCGTGGCAATCCGTCTCTCGAAGTCGATGTTACTCTTGACAACGGTATCGTTGGTCACGCTGCTGTTCCGAGCGGCGCTTCCACCGGTGAACGCGAAGCTTGCGAACTCCGCGACGGCGACAAGAAGACCTATCTCGGCAAGGGCACTCTCACTGCCGTGAAGAACGTCAACACCAAGATCGCTAAGAAGATCGTTGGCATGGATCCGTCCAAGCAGACCGAAGTTGATGACGCTATGATCGAACTCGACGGCAACCGCATGCTCAAGAACACGCTCGGTGCAAACGCTATCCTCGGCGTTTCCATGGCTGTTTGCGTTGCTGCTGCTAAGGATGCTGGCCTTCCGCTTTACCAGTACATTGCTAAGCTCCATGGCACTGAAAAGCTCACCCTCCCGTGCCCGATGTGCAACGTGATCAACGGTGGTGCTCACTCTTCCGCTCCGATCGACTTCCAGGAATTCATGATCGCTCCGGTTGGCGCTAAGACTTTCTCCAAGGGTCTCCAGATGGTGACCGAAATCTTCCACGCTCTTAAGGCTGTCCTCAAGAAGGGTGGTTTCGATACGACCGTTGGTGACGAAGGTGGCTTTGCTCCGGGCGTTGCTATCAAGCCGGCTAAGAACAAGTTCGGTTACGAAATCAAGGACGTGATGACCCTCGAAAAGGCTCTCGCTGCTTTGAAGACCGCTACTGAAAACGCTGGTTACGTTTTCGGCAAGGACATCAAGATCGCCCTCGACGTTGCTTCTTCCGAATTCTGCGACAAGGAAACTGAAAAGGAAGGCTCCAAGGCTGTTACCTACACCTTCAAGAAGAGCACCAAGAAGACTGTCAAGTCCGCTGACATGGTCAAGCTCTATGAAAAGCTCATCGACAAGTACTCCATCTTCTCCATTGAAGACGGTCTCGATGAAGCTGACTGGGCAGGTTGGAAGGTTCTTACCGACAAGCTCGGTGGCAAGATTAACCTCGTGGGTGACGACCTGTTCGTCACGAACCCGACCATCTTCGACGAAGGCATCAAGGCTGGCATCGCTAACGCTATCCTCATCAAGGTGAACCAGGTCGGTTCTGTTTCTGAAACCCTCGCTGCTATCAAGCGCGCTCAGGTCGAAGGCTATGCTCCGATCGTTTCTCACCGTTCTGGCGAAACCGAAGACACCTTCATTGCTGACCTCGCCGTCGGTACTGCCGCTGGCCAGATCAAGACTGGTTCTCTCTCTCGTACGGACCGCGTCTGCAAGTACAACCGCCTCCTCCGCATCGAAGAAGAACTCGGCAAGGCTGCTGTCTACGCTGGCGACCCGCGCAAGAACTGCAAGGCTCCGGCTGCTAAGAAGACCGCTTGCAAGAAGGGCTGCGCTAAGAAGGCTAAGTAATTTCTGATTAAAGAAAATTGCTAAGAGAAGCCGTCCCTGATGGGACGGCTTCTCTGTTTAGACGGCTGTCTTGTTGCAAAAAATTTTTAGAACAAGGTATCTAAAAAGAGTCCCGACGAAAGTCGGGACTCTTTTGTATGTAATTCTGAATTTGTATTGACTGGTTCGATTCAGTTCGGTCTTACCGTGAGCAACAAACGCCTTGTATTAACGAGGCGTGGTTGCGAGAGAACCGGCTCCAGAGTAAGGATTCTGTTGAGTTTAGCCGGTTCGGTCTTTTGTGAGCCTCAAGTGCCTCGTATTAACGAGGCATGGAGGCGAGAGAATCGGCTCTAGAGTAAGGAATCTGTTGAGTTTAGCCGGTTCGGTCTTTTGTGAGCCTCAAGTGCCTCGTATTAACGAGGCATGGAGGCGAGAGAATCGGCTCTAGAGTAAGGAATCTGTTGAACTTAGCCGGTTCGGTCTAATTAGCTTGAACAGCCGTTAAAGCGATCGTGTAGACGATGTCTTCCACAAGGGCGCCGCGGCTGAGGTCGTTCACCGGCTTTGCAAGACCCTGGAGCATAGGACCGATGGCGATGGTGCCGTGGGCGCTGCGCTGTACGGCCTTGTAGCCGATGTTACCTGCAGAGAGGCTCGGGAACACGAACACGGTCGCCTTGCCGGCCACGGTGCTGCCCGGTGCCTTCAGGGAACCTACGCTCGGCACGGTCGCAGCGTCGTACTGCAGCGGGCCATCGACGAGCATTTCGGGGCGGGCTGCCTTCACAAGGGCGGTAGCTTCGCGGACGAGGTCGGCGTCGGGGCCCTTGCCGCTGTTCATGGTGCTGTAGCTGAGGAGGGCGACGCGGCTCGGGAGGCCAAAGGCCTTGGCGGTGTCGTCACACTGCTGGGCGATACCGGCCAGTTCTTCGGCGGTCGGGTTCAGGTTAATGGCGCAGTCGCCGTAAATGTAAGTCTTGTCCGGCATGCACATGAAGAACACGGAGCTTACGGACTTGACGCCGGGTGCACACTTGATGACCTGGAGTGCCGGGCGGAGCGTGTCGGCGGTGGAGTGGATGGCGCCGGAAACGAGTCCGTCCACTTCGCCCATCTTGAGCATCATGGTTCCGAGCATTACGTTGTCGGCAATCGCTGCACGGGCCTGGTCTTCGGTCATGCCCTTGGACTTGCGGAGTTCCACGAGGGTCGGCACGTACTTTTCGGCAAGTTCTGCGCTCGGTTCGATAATTTCGATATCGGCAGGGAGGGTAACGCCCTGTTCCTTGGCGACGGCGAAGATTTCGTCCTTCTTGCCGATGAGTACCGGCACGGCGATCTTACGGTCGATTACGAGCTTTGCAGCCTGCACGGTGCGCGGTTCGGAACCTTCGGGGAGCACGATGCGCTTCTTGGCCTTGGAGGCCTTCAGGAGGAGGCCTGCGCGGAACATGGCCTGGCTGGTCTTCCTTTCGGCGGGGGCTTCTGCCAAGTCCTTGGCGAGGCACTTGGGGCATGCGAGCAGACGCTTGGGGCAGAACAGGTCTGCATCTTCGCTGTCGGAATAAATCTTGGCATCGAGGGCGGTTGCGAGGGAGTCGTTATACTTCTGTGCCATCACGTCGCTCATACCGGCAGCACCTTCGACCACCACGGCGTCGACGGAATCAAAGTCCTGCGAAAGGAAGTCTGCCGCAATCTTTTCCATGAGCACGGCGGAATTGTGGGCCTTGAGTTCCTTCACGGCTTCGGCACCGTTCACGCAGGGCTTGTAGGCGGCGGCGATCAGGCCGGCACCGGCTACGGCGTCCATGACTTCCTTGACTTTTGCTTCCATGTTGGCGGAGGCGACCAGATACACTCGATTCATAAAAAACTCCTGTTGATTTTAAAATTCCGTATTTAAAATTAGGATTTTGATGGTCCGTAGACCTTTTTGTCTCGTTAAAAATGTAAAAAAATACGAGTCATTTGCCGTTTTTGCAGATTCTTACAAAAATGATACAGGGTAAAGTAATATTTGCAGAAAGAATTTGCAAAAAAAGCTATTTTTGGCACTAGGTTGACATGTGTTTGGGATTATAATGGAGAGAGCGGATGAAGTGCAACAACTTTTTCCGGGGTTTGCTGTTATGCCTATCCCTTTTAGTAGTTAATACGATCGCCCAGGACTATGTCGCTATAGCCCACGTTATTTATGACGGCAATAACCTTTATTACGCCGATAACGAAGAAAAGCTCAAGTTCAAGAATCTTTCTAAAGAAGACGATGGCACGTTCACCATCAAGTTCACCAACGAAAGGCTTGCGGACGGAAAGGATGCTGTGCGCCAGCTGCGTTTCGGCTCTTTTTGCGAAGAGGGAAAGGATTCCTGCCTAACGTACTTGAACCCGGGCCATGAGCCGTTCCTTATCGAGCTTTTCCCGGATTACAGGAGCGGTGTTGCGGATCAGCCTGTCTACGAGGCATGGGTTCAGATAAATGCGGACTCGACGGTGGAAATTTTCCAGACCAAGCCCGTTATCGTGGAACCTGCTAAAAAGACGATCCGTTTCCTTGCTCCGTGGACCAATACGGGCGTTTCCATTGTGCTGGGCGGCAAGGCCGACTACATGAATCCTATCGGCGGTAACTATTGCGGATGGTTCGAGTACCAGTCCGTGCTTACTCCCAAGGATGCCTATGTCTATTTCAAGCAGACGATTGGTGGCAACTATGTCGGTAAGGACGGTATCTATCAGGAAGAAGTCTCTATAGAAAATGAAATAAAGCTCGATTCCGTTCTCGCCATTTCCGATACCGTGTGGATCCTCGCGACGATGTACGGCGAACCCGAACTTTCTACGGAGTTCCCCGGCGAACTGGGAGACTGCCCGGTCAAGGTTCTCCCGGTGATGATGTTCGACTGGCTGCATGGCAGTGAAAGCGACGAAAAGAATGCGACCAATCAGGCGGGTACCACAAGCCAGGACTTTGGTACCGGCGGATGCAAGAAAGGCGATGGTCGGTCCATTATGAAGGGAATGGTCGAAAAGGAACTTGGCCCCAACGGTGTTCCCGTACGAGCTTCGAATTTCCCCTCCGACTGTAAGCTTACGGATCACCTTGACAACTGGTTTATTCCCGAAGTGGTTGCCCATGATGCCGCCGGCAATTCGTACACCAATGCCACTTGCCGCGACCTGGAACTGAACCTGACTGCCGATGGTTTCTGGCTTGGGCAGAAGAATACCGAAAGCCCCGAAAAGGGTCTGTTCTTCCTGGATGATTTTGAATATCTGGATTCGGCAAAGACGGTTCCGAACCCGATGTACGACAACATCAATTCCGAAAAGTACGGGACGCACAATTACGGCTTTACCATGGCGCTCCAGGCCCAGTTCGAATATGTGAAGGGCCAGTACTTCGAGTTCCTGGGCGATGACGACGTTTGGGTGTTCATCGACAACAAACTTGTGGTGGACATTGGCGGACAGCACGAGGCCAAGGAAGGAAAGGTCAAGCTGGATACGCTCGGACTGACGGAAGGCGAAACTTATTCGTTCAGGATTTTCTACGCAGAACGCCACAAGAACCAGTCCAATTTCAAGATGCGCACCTCGATGGACCTGAAGGCCGAGGCGAGCATGTTCCTGACGGACCTCTCGACCGACCCGAAGCTGATTCAGAAGGAAGTGTGGCAGATTGTGCGCAAGAAGGCGCTTTCCTGCGATTTCTTGAACACGTCGACCGATACGACGCAAGAACGCGGACCGTCTAACTTTGTCTTGTATGGCCGTAGCCTTGGCAAGGGTGGCGTGTCGCTCAAGACGCTCGATTCGCTCTACTATTCGGGCATTACTGTCAGTAACGACTTTACGATGGTGACGGTCGATACCAAGGCAATCGGCAAGGCGCAGGCGCTTCCGCCCGGCAACTACTATATCCGCGTACGCCTCAAGAGTAACCCGGACGAATACAAGGATGTCCCGTTCACGATTGAACCGTATGAACTGCCGAATTTGGCCTTTGCAAGCATCAAGGATTCCTCTTACTTTATCGTAAACTTCGAGGATCCCGAAAATCCAGATACTTCTTTCTTTGACCAGTTCTGGGGCCCCTTCGGGGATTCTCTCAGCCGCAATGTCGTAAGCGACACCTTGCCCATCAGCCTGCAAAAGGGCGAAACGATGTGGGCGGGCCGTTCCTACCCGGTCAATATCATGTATGTCGAGGACTGGGCTTCTGTCTATAGCGGCGTTGCCGTGCAGATCAAGACGTCTACTCCGAATCTTGTCGTCTGCGATTCCGTAGGAAACCCGATTGACGAGGTGGTCTTGATGAATGGCCGTGCAATCTTCTTTGTGAAGGCGACTGACGAAGTGGTAGACGGCGTACTGACCGCATCTTCCTTTGGTGCAAAGAACAAGGAAATCCAGTGGACTAAAATCAACATCAAGGTCCCGCCGGTGCCGCAGATCAAGGTTGCTTCCATATACGACAATACGGGCGACGGACGTGCCGACTTCATTTCGATCGAGTTCAACAAGCCCCTTGGAGGGCAGAGCGTTCTAGATTCGCTCCGGTTTACGTTTGGACCCGAAAAGTTCAATAGTTCGTACAAGGCAGAATACAAGGACGGAGACCTGGTAGCGACCGTTACCGCAAAGGGCGACGGCTTTGGGTCTTCCATTTTCACGGGTGGAGTGGCGGAACCCTATGTTGGTAAAATAGACACGGTCTGGTACACCTACACCGATGACGAAGGAAAGAAGCTGCCGTTTTGGGTGGACGGCCCCCTTGCCGACAAGGTCGGCCCCGTGGTTCTTTCAGCCGAAGTCAAGTACCTTAAGGACGGCAATACCCAACTGACGGTTTCGTTCAGCGAGGGAATCGACGATGCCGAGAAGAGTAGCGACCTTTTCCGTTTCCACTGCTGGAAAAACAACGTGCAGGATTCCGCCGTGAAGATGTCCACCGACATTGCGGTAGAACAAGTCAACCAGTGGAAGCTCATTTTCCCGAAGGGTCTCGATACCGACGTCATTCCGGCCGTGGGTGATTCTATCCGCTTTAGGCCCCCTTCCCAGTTGGGCGAGGCCGTGGACCTGCTAGGCGTTTCTCCGCACGAGGCCAACCCCTGGGTACGCATTACCGGTGAACAGAAGGTGACGATTACCAGCCCGAAGGTAGTAAGCCTTACCAAGGATTCGCCCTCTTTCGAATATGCCCGCGAAATTGTCCGAAGCGAAGACGCTACCGTTCCGAAGCTTGTTTCTGCAGATATGTCGGCGGATTCGGTGGGCCGGATGTATGGAACGCAGGGACATTTCTTGGGTGACCTGGATATGGCGCAGCTGGTGGAAAACGAAATTGCCGAAATCGTGAAGGCCGTGCAGGGAACTCCGACGTACGTGGACAAGGACGAGGCTGAGGCCGCCGAAGAAAATGGCACGACTCCGAGGACCTACACGATTCAGGACATCATTCGTGAAGTGGATGAGGGAAGGATGACCATTAGCGAGGCGGAAGACAGGTTCGGCCTGGATGCCGTGATTGTGGATGCCTACGAAAATGGTCTTCTGGACAGCAAGAATGTGGATTACTATGCCCGTGGGACCGAGGCCGATATCAAGAAGATCGTGAGCGCCGTTGCCGACGAAACCGAACTTCGTTACGAGACGCACTATTACACGAGCCTTGGACACTACGTGAGCGGGGATTCCAGGACCATTACCTGTAACGACGATATTTTCAAGGAAAATGGGGCGAAAAACTGCCTCGATAACGACGGGCGCCTTTTCCTTGCCTGGAATATGCGTTCCGATGCGGGAAATCTTGTGGCGACGGGTGTCTACATTGCACGTCTCCAGATTCGCATCAAGGTGAATACCAAGAAGATTACCGATCGGACGCAGGATTTCCTGTGGGGTGTCCGCCGCGGAACGGTGAATGCCAAGGATTTCGGCCTTTAGCGGTTGAAATCCAGGGCTTTTTTAGTGGTTTCTTTGATTTTTTGAGAACATTTCTCCCTGTAACACACGATTTACACGTTTGTTAAATAGAATTAACGGCAATTTCTCCATTGCCGTGTTGATTTTTTGAGAAAAAAAATTTATTTCTATGAAGGAACATTTATAAATGTATAGGGGCTTTTGCCCGTGGAGATGTGGATGCGGTGTGGATTCTTTAAAAGAGCCATTTTTTTGCTCGCGCTGTTTGTGCCGTCGGTCATGGCAGCACAATATACGGCTAGTGTTGAATATGATGGTAAGGGTAACCTTTATTATGCCGTTCTGACCTCGAATGGTCAATGGGCTCAGGATGAACGCAGAAATACTTGTTTCCCGATAGCGAATGCGGGCATCGAACTTTCGACCATTGAAGGCCGTACGGTTTATTTCTATACAGACAAGTCCTGCCAAAAAAATTTATCGGATGTCAGTGCCGAAGATATTTTTGAAAAAGGCCAAAATGTTCGCATCAAGCTTAATAAAAATGGTGAGATGACATCTTCTGAGGTGGAAAATGCTCCTGGTCCAGGCCCTGGTCCTGGTCCCGGCGAGGAATCTTCCTCTAGCGCCAAGTCGTCTTCGAGTTCTTCTACAAAGTGGCCTGGCTTTGGGCGGAGTTCGTCTTCGGAGGCTGGGCCTGGCCCTGCGTTGAAAGCGGGTGAAAAGGTCATTCGCTTTATGCCGCATTGGACGAATACTTCGGCTATCTTGATTCAAGGGCTTGAAGAAACGATCATGACCGCCGTTCCGAAGTATTGCGGTTGGTACCAGACGACCGTCCAGGCTCCGAGTGAAAATTTCTATGTGCAGTTCAAGCAGACCATTGGAACTACCTATGTGGGGGCGAATGGATCGTCTAACAAGAAGATTGATTCCGAAGAGGAAATCAGTCTCGACAGTATTGCTGCCCTGGGTGATACCATCTGGATTCGCGGTTACAAGTCGGGTGCTCCTGACTTGACGATAAATGCACCGGGTGTTCTCGGCGACTGTGCACCCAAGAGATTCCCTGTGACGGTGTTTGACTGGTATGGAGCCGGAAAGGACGGTGTCAATGCTGACTTTGAGGCCGGCAATGGGTGTACTGGAAAGAATGCTTACGATGACGAACATCATGGTTTTGTCAAGGGCATGGTCGAGTACAAACTCGGTGATAACGGTGTTCCTGTACGCGCCAAGGATTTCCCCGAAGATTATTGTAGAGCGTCAGAACACTTGGACAGTTGGTTCTTGCCAGAGAATTTGGGTAAGGGCAAGAACGGAGAGGCCTTGACCAATAAGACCTGCCGTGATATTTACCTGACGATGCAGGACGATGGTTTCTGGCTTGCTGAAATATCCAAGGATGACGTTTCGGATGGCAATGATAAGACCAAGAAGGGGATGTTCATTGTTGACGATTTCGAGTATTTACAAGATGGTGTAACCCCAAACCCCTATTATGATCAGTTGTCTGGGAATGGTGGTAGGCACAATTTCAGCTTTGCCGTAAAGATTCAGGCGAAGTTTGAATATGTTCCTGGCCAGTATTTTGACTTCTACGGTGACGACGACGTGTGGGTCTTTATTGACAGGCGCTTGGCGGTCGATATCGGTGGACAACATACGCAGGCAGCCGGGGCCGTGCTCCTGGATACGATTGGACAGAATACGGGCGATACCCTTGTTCCGGGCCAAACGTATGACTTCCATATTTTCTATGCGGAACGCCATACAAGCGAATCGAACTTCCGTATGCATACCTCTATTGACTTGCAAGTGGATGCGAGCATGTTCCTTGTCGATGACAGGAGGGGTGCTAAGACGGATTATTATATCTGGCAGGTGAACCGCAAGAGCACCTTTACTTGCGACATGGATGACAATGCGAAGGATACGACCATTACGGGTGGACGCTCTACGTTCAAGCTGTCGGGTGGCTCGTTTACGGAACCGGAGGAATTGACGCCTAGCGATAGCTGCTGGTATTCCGGCATTTGCATTACGAGCGATTCCACGTTTACCATTGACTCGGCATCGATTGTCGATAATTATGCCCTTGCTCCGGGACATTACTTCTTGGAAATTACCCTGAAGGATGACCCGATGCAAAAGTCGACCGTAGAAATTACGATTCCTTCTTACGCGATTCCGAGTATCGCCTATGCCGATTCCAACTGGAAGATTCTTGGAACCGAAGTTTCGGGAGATACCTTGCAGATTGGCAAGTGGGCGTACGAAGTTTATCCGGTGCACATTTCTTTCTTGGAATCCTGGGCGCAGGTCAACAACTACAACAAGAAAGTGAACCTGATGATTTCGAGTTCCCTGGTTGACATTCTCGACGAAAACGGTAACAAGATTTCGAAGGTGACCCTGGATGACGACGGCCATGCGACTTTCTACGTGCGTGCAAACGGTGAAGTCAAGAACGCCGTGCTTACGGCGCAGGGGGCTGCGGCTACGGCTTCAATCTGGAAAAATCTCCAGTTCGATTTGCCGCCGATTCCGCGCGTGTCCGTTGCAAAACTCTACGATCGAAATGGTGACGGCCGCGGCGACAGCCTTTACATCAAGTTCGACAGGGAACTGGATTCGAGGCATATCCTGGATTCGTTGCAGTTCAAGTTTGGCGAATCGTTCCCGACTTACGGCGCGGAGAATTTCAAGGTGAACGGAAACGTGGTCGTGCTGGTTTCGGACAATTCTTGCGAGGCGGGTTCTGCATGTGGCTTTGGCAGCAGACGCTTTACGGGTGGCGAAACCGAAGTCTATAGCGGCTCCATGATGACATGGTTCACCTATATCGATGAAAACAGGAAGGATTATCATTTCCAGATTACCGATGACCCTGTTGAAGACGGAATTGGCCCGGTCATTGTTTCTGCGGAACGTAAGAAGAATAGCGACGGTGCCCGTGAACTGACGCTCACCTTTAGCGAAGGTATCAAGGACGGAACTCGCGAACACTACGCCTCCATGTTTGAATTTATCTGCAAGCGTAACGGCGAGGAGCGTACTCCGGAAAAGCCGGTGCTGCAGAGCGGTTCGGGCAACATGATGGTTCTGGTGTATAGCGCCTCGACGACGGTGGATGCCGTGATTCCGATGGACGGCGACCAGATCAGGTTTGTGCCGGGACCGGACGCGAATAGCACGATGGACCTCTTGGGAATTGCGCCGCACAAGAACAATCCGTGGGTGCCGATTACCGGTGAACAGGAACTTTCGAACGAAAGCCCGGGCGTGGTGCTGCTGAATTCGGAAAATCCCATTGTGGCAAATCCGACAATTACCCAGCCTAAGCTGATCAAGGATCCGACGAAGACGGCTCAGGAAATTGGCGACGAAA
This sequence comes from uncultured Fibrobacter sp., assembly GCF_947166265.1. Taxonomy (NCBI): domain Bacteria; kingdom Pseudomonadati; phylum Fibrobacterota; class Fibrobacteria; order Fibrobacterales; family Fibrobacteraceae; genus Fibrobacter; species uncultured Fibrobacter sp. The sequence goes on from NZ_CAMVDO010000014.1 coordinate 68,785, forward strand.
ATGGCGTACAAGGTAACCTGATCGATTTCGATATCTACAAGGTGATTCAGGAACAGACGAAGAAGGAAATCGCTGCCCTGGATGCCTATATCGAGACGATGCTTGGCGAAGTGAAGGACGACACGGTGTACAACGTTACCGAGATGACCGAAGAGGAAGCCCTGCAGCAGCTCTTCGATGATATCAGGAGCGGTGTCGTGAGCGAAGCCTACGGCATCAGCGAAGAACTGATTGCCGCGGTCGTTGCAGGCGAAGTGACGGTTTCCAATTACAAGAGCAGTTCCGTTGTGACCTCGGATGACCTGAAGGCGATTGAAACCCTGAAGCAGAAGAACATCGAAGAAAGCAGGGATACGACCATGACGATTATCCCGGCGTCGAATGCGTCGATGACCGACCTGTTTGCAGCGATTGTCAGCGGTCGCATCACCGAGGATGAACTCCTAGAAGCGGGTGTCAGCGAAACGGTGATAAAGGCCATCAAGGACGGAACAATCACCGCCGAAAACCTGCCCTCGTACAGGAGCGCTGAACTTACCTTGATGAACGAAGACGATGTGGTCTTGAGCTACAGCACCAAGTACTATACGCACCTCGGGCACTATGTCGGTGGAACGTCGGGGAAGATCGTCTGCTCCGATACGACCATCTATGGACAGGGTGGCTGTAAGGTGAACAAGGGCAAGATTTTCTTGGCGTGGAACATGCGCAATGACAACGGCCGCCTTGTGGGAACAGGTGTCTACATCGCAAGACTGCAGATAAAGTTGTACGTGGCGGACGAAAAGAAGATGGACCAGACGCGCGACAAGCTCTGGGGCGTTCGCCGCGGTAACCCGAAGAAGGCGAAGCCGACCGGACTGAACTGGGATCTGTAGCTCCGTTATTACCGGTACCTGATAAGTTTTTTCTCTCTCGTTGAACAAGAAGACCGCACCTTGGGTGCGGTCTTCTTTCGTTACTTGCTGATGTACCCCGCGGCAGAGCCGCGGGCGCGAACGGCGTTACACGAACTTGTAAAGGTCGGTAATGTCTTCGCCCATCTTGTCGTAGAACCAGAACTGGTTGATATGGGCGTGCTCGTCTTCCACGAGGCTGATGCTCATACCATGCTTGTATTCCAAGTAGTTGAACATGCGGTTGTGGTCCTTGCAGAGCACGTCGATCACCTGGGCGCTTACCACGAGGGTCACTTCGCGGAGTTTGCCCTTCGCCTTTGCGCGGGCCATCCAGCGGTCGATCATGCCGAGCGTGGATTCGAGTGTCGCGATGCGTCCACCGCCGTCGCATACCGGGCAGCGTTCGGTCTTTTCGGTCATCAGGTTCACGCGGACGCGCTTACGGGTGACTTCCATGAGGCCGAACTGGCTGATGGGGGCGGGGCTGATGGGGGCCTTGTCGCGGCGGATTGCCTTGCGGAATTCCTGGTACACGATTTCGTTGTCGGCCTCGGTTTCCATATCGATGAAGTCGATGATGATAAGGCCGCCCACGTCGCGCAGGCGCAGCTGTTTTGCGATTTCGTAGCAGGCGTCGATGTTCGTTTCGAGAATGATCTTCGCCTGGTCCTTGCCGTGGACCTTCGGACCTGTATTCACGTCGATGGAGACAAGAGCTTCGGTCTGTTCGATCACGAGGTTTCCACCACGCGGGAGCGGTACCTGGCGCTGCAGGGAGCGTGCGTAGTCGTTTTCGATCTTGAAGTATTCGAATAGGCTTTCGTTAGAGCTCCAGAGCTTCACCTTGTCGAGCTTGTCCGGCGAGAGCACCTTGAGGTATTCGCGCAGGGCGAAGTATTCGTCGCGGTTGTCGATATACACGTAGTCGGTGTTGTCGCTGAAGTATTCGCGCACCGTCTGTTCAATGGAATCGGATTCTTCGTAGATGCAGGTTTCGGCAGGCTGGTTTTCGAAGTTGTACTTCGTCTGTTCCCACTTGCTTTCGAGTTCGCGCATCTGCTTGTTGATTTCGAATTCGGATTCGTTCAGGCCGTTGGTACGGACGATGTAGCCCACGTCGCGACCTTTCAGGCGGCGGACCACCTTCTTGAATTCGCGGCGCTTGGCCGGGTCGCGTTCACGCTTGGAGACACCAATGAAGTTAGTGCCCGGCATGCACACGAGGAAACGACCTGCAAAGCTCAGGTGCGTCGTCAGACGGGCACCCTTGGTGCTAATCGGTTCCTTGACCACCTGAACCATGATTTCCTGGCCTTCCTGCAGGATTTCGTCAATCGAGACTTCCTTGGAAGAACCGCCTTCATCGTCGTCGTCACCATATTCGCGACGGAGAAGTTCGTTTCTGTCCATGGCGTCTTCTTGATGCAAAAAGCCTGCCTTTTCAAGGCCAATATCAATGAACGCAGCCTTGAGTGCCGGAAGCACCTTCTGGACCACGCCCTTATAAATATTGCCCAGAACTCGATTAGAAGAAACTCCCTCGACGACAAGTTCAACGAGTTCGCCATCTTCCATGATGGCGATACGTTTTTCGTAAGGGGTCTTACTAATCAAAATTCCACGCTTGCACTTATTTGCCATTAAAGCTCCTAAAAGTAGTCAAATCTTGTTGGACGTCCCTAAGAAGCAGTCCAAAAGTATGGAGCGCTTCCGAACCCGCGCGCTTCTTTTACGGAAAGTACCGCATTTCCACAACGCCAGGTCTAGGGAACCAAAATATAATAAGTGGTTAGTGCTTGGTGGATAGTGGTTGGGCGAAAAGGGGATTGAAATGCGGATAAAGGGGACGAATGGCGAAACTGGCGCTGATTTGGGGCGCGTAAGGGAATTTTGAACAAAAGAACGACCTCGGCAGAGCCGAGGCCGTTCTGGGTTTAGGAGTGGAGTCACACTACTACATATTGCTGAAGATTTGGAATCCGCTGTAGGATTCTTGTCCGTGTTCGCTTTGGTCGAGGCCGCGGAGTTCTTGACGTTCGGTAACGCGGAGGCCCATGGTCTTCTTGATAGCGTAGAAGATGAGGCTAGCAGCACCGAAGCAGGGAACCGCGTAAGCGATCACGCCGATGGCCTGAGTGCCGATGGTGTAGTCGCCAGTGATATCGAAGATACCGACAGCGAGCGTACCCCACACACCGTTCACCAGGTGAACCGAGAGAGCACCGACCGGGTCATCCAAGTGCAGGCGGTCGAACATGAAGACTGCACCGACGACGAGCACACCAGCGATGGCACCGATAATCCAGGAAGAAAGCGGGGTAACCACGTCTGCACCGGCAGTGATAGCGACAAGGCCTGCAAGGCAGCCGTTGAGGGCCATGGTGGCGTCCGGCTTCTTCGAAACAATCCAGCTCGTGAGCGTTGCGGTAATGATGCCTGCAACAGCGGCGAGGTTCGTGGTCACCAAAATCCAGCTAGTAGCCTTTGCATCGCCGGAGAGTGCGGAACCGGCGTTGAATCCCCACCAACCGAACCAGAGCATGAACACACCGATGGTGGCAAGCGGAATGTTGTGGGCTGGAATGGCGTGCACCTTGCCGCCGACATACTTACCGATACGCGGTCCAAGAATCATGACGCCAGCGAGAGCTGCCCAGCCGCCTACGGAGTGAACGAGCGTAGAACCTGCGAGGTCATGGAAACCGGCCTTGCCGATGGAAGAAAGCCAGCCGCCGCCCCATGTCCAGCTACCCACGATCGGGTAGACGAAGGCCACGTAGATGATGGTGAAGACGAGGAAGGAGTTCAGCTTCACACGTTCGGCGACAGCGCCAGAGACGATCGTTGCCGCGGTTGCTGCAAACATCGCCTGGAACAGCCAGTCGGTGAAGAGGGTGAAGTGACCGTTGTAGGCGGCGGTGAACTTAGAGGGGTCTGCCCAGTCACCGATGCCGAATCCGGCAAATCCAAGTACACCGGAGATCGCATTGAACGTTCCGGGGTACATGAGGGCAAAGCCGATGGCGGCGTACATCGTGATTCCTATGGCGGGAACCGCGATGTTTTTGAAAGCGACGTTGGCCGCGCACTTGGCACGAACAAGACCCGCTTCGACACAGGCAAAGCCCAGGCCCATGATAAACACCAGCATGGCGCTAATCATGATCCAAATGTTTTCTGTCATAAAGATGGCGTCGCTGACAGGTACGACAGTTGCTGCTTCGTTCATTGTTTAAATCCTTTTAAAAAAGTGTTGAGGTCGGACCTTCGGTCCTTTGGGGGATGAGGTCGCTCGCAGGCTCGCTTTGGGGTTGTCTTGCTAATGCATAACTTTGAGTTTTTTTCTCATACCTCAGAGCGCGCTAGCGCGACCTCGTTGCTCACTACCCGATTGCCTCGGGGCCCGTTTCTCCGGTGCGGATGCGGATGCACTGTTCGAGTTCCGTGACGAAAATCTTGCCGTCGCCGATAGCGCCCGTACGAGCTCCCTTGATGATGGCGTCGATACAGGGCTTGACGAATTCGTCGTTCACCGCAATCTTCAAGCAGATCTTTTTGAGCAAATTAACCTCGGTCACCACGCCACGGAAACGTTGGTTGTAACCGCGCTGCTGACCGCAGCCAAGAACGTTAGTAACAGACATCTTGTAGATCTTGTTCTCGTAAAGTTCTTGCTTTACGATGTTCAATCGCTCGGGTTGGATATAAGCTGTAATGAGCTTCATGTTCCTATCCTTTGTTAGGGTTGTTTTCTTGTTTTGCCCACACTATTGCAAAGACCGTGCCAAAATGGCGCAAAACCCCCATTTTCGTGAAAATGGGGCGAAATCAACAAATCGGAACAAGAAAATGGTAAACTGGTAATAAAAATCGCAGCTTGTTCAGCTGCGATTACAAATTTTGCTTTTACAAATTTGGAAGAGAAATCAGAAAATGTAAAACCTGGCGAGGGCTTATTCTACATATTTCTTGATTAGCCGTAGCATCAGGTCGGCGAGCTTTTCTACGTCGGAATCGCCCACAGAGGCTTCGATATGGGAGTAACCGATGCCGCTGTCGTCGGTGAGGAATACGTAGGTACCGCCCGTGGCAAGTTCGAAGAACCGCAACAAGGATTCCGTGTCCTTGTCGACGCCGCTTGCAGCTACGGGAATAAGCTTGATGCCGTTCTTGGCGTAGAAGGTGATGGATTTCTGAAGGCTTTCGATGATGCTATCCTGGTGGTGTGGAGGGGCGTCCAGAATCAAGAAGGCGATTCGCGAACGGGCCGCTTCGTTCCAGGAGAAATTCTGTAAAGTGGCTTCGAGTGCGGAGTGTACGGCTTCGGGGAAGTCGTCGCCGCCGTAGGCTTCCTGTTCGGCGATGAATGCCTGGGTGTTGGCAATGTCGGTAGAGAAGTCCTTGCCGCGGGTGAGGTATTCATCGCTTTCGTCGCGGTAGAATACGACAGCCGTGCGTAATGCCACCTTGGTATCCGAGGCGGCGTGGTCAATAATATAGCTGAGGTCCGATTGCAGGAAACGGATTTCGTCGCCCATGGAGCCCGTAGCGTCTACGATAAAGGCTACGTCTGCCTTGGCGTCGGCCTGCTCGGCGTCGCTTGTAATGACGTTAACCTGGAGCGAATCCTCTTTTTTGGAGGTGAGCTTGACGGGGTCCTTGGAGGCCTTGCCGTTGACTTTCAGCGAAAAGTCCTTGGCGTTTGCAGCCTTATCGTTTGCGCCGGCGAACAATCCTACCCAGCAGTAGGCATAGCCCGCGTTGTCGGTCTTGGTGGCAAATTCCACCTTGTCTTTATTAAGAAGTTCTACCGGAACGTTGGCGAGACCGGTGCCGTTCTCGTCTACCACTTGCACGGCCACAAGGGTGTGCGGGTAAAATTTCCAGTAGCCGGTCTTGGAGGAAAATTCGCCTTTCAGGATGTCTGTCCAGGAACTCCAATTGTCCAGATCGTTCCATTCGGAGGCCGTGAGCAGGCCGTAGGTTCTGCCGTTAAAGTCGTCGCCGTAGTCTACGTCGGGTTCTCCGTCTATAGGAATGTATTCGTCTGTGACGCTGGGTGTCTTGGCGTCGCTAAAGTCGGCGTCGGAAGTTTCCATGGGGACGCCGCCTTTGTATGAATCGTACATGGGCATCGATTCATCGATTTCGTCTCGGTTTTCACGGTGATTTTTTCCCTTGGTTTCGAAGGTGGCGCCGTTTGCGTTATTGACATCTATTTTTGGGGTGTCGATCGAGTCCAAGTCTGCGACTGGGCCGTTGTCGTTGCCTGTGGAATCGCTAGCGTTAATGCTTGCGCTGTCGTCGCTGCAGGATATGCACAGTGCGGCAATTCCTGCCATTAAAAAGAATTTGGATTTGCGGATAAGCATAGTCTCCCTCCGTTTTTTCCCTTAAATTAAATAAAAATGCGGCAAGCATCAAGAGGCTTGCTGTATTATGCAAAATGCCGTGACTTTGGACACTGAAATGCGCTCGAAACGGTTTGCTATATTTGACCGCAAATGAAAAATCTACTTGATTTTGATAGCGAGCATTTGTGGCACCCGTATGCGGCGCTGAAAAATACTCCGGCCAGGTTCCTTGCAAAATCCGCTCATGGAACGACTATTGAAACGGCCGACGGCTTAAAACTGATTGACGCGGTATCGAGTTGGTGGTGCATGGCGCATGGGCATAACGCCCCTGAAATCGTCGAAGCGATTCAGAAACAGAGCGAAAAAATGTGCCATGTGATGTTCGGCGGCTTTACGCACGAACCTGCGATTGAACTTGGCGAAAAGCTGGTGAATTTTTTGCCGGAAGGTCTCAACAAGATTTTCTTTGCGGACTCGGGAAGCATCGCCGTGGAATGCAGCGCCAAGATGGCGGTGCAGTACCAGCATTCGCTGGGTCGCCCGGAGCGTTGCAAGTTGGTTGCCTTGAAGGGCGGCTACCACGGCGATACCGCTGGTGCAATGGCGCTTTCTGACCCCGACGGAATGCATACGCTATTCCGCGGAATCATGCCACATCATTATTTCGCGGAACGTCCGAACTGCCGCTTTGACGAGGCCTGGAATCCGGCGGATTTCGCATCGATGGAGCACGTTGTCGAGGAACATAAGGATGAAATCGCTGCCGTGATTTGCGAACCCGTGTTTCAGGGTGGAAACGGCATGTGGCTTTATAATGCGAATTACCTGAAGGCGCTTCGCGAACTTTGCGACCGTTACGGCATCCTGTTGATTCTGGACGAAATCGCTTCGGGCTTTTACCGCACGGGACCGCGCTTTGCGATGATGCATACCGCCGAAAACGGTGCTGGTAATAGCCGCGAATGTAAATGCGCCGACTTCGTAAAGCCGGACATTATGTGCATTGGCAAGGCGCTTACGGGCGGAAGCATTACGATGGCGGCTTGCGTTGCGTCCGAGAAGGTTGCCGAAACGATTACGAACAGCAAGATTCCGGCATTTATGCACGGCCCCACTTACATGGCGAACCCTTTGGCGTGTGCCGCAGGAATCGCTTCGCTTTCGCTATTCGAAAGTCGCGATTATGCGTCGAGCGTTGCTCGGATTGAAAAACGCCTGAAGCAGAATCTGGAACCGCTGCGTTCGCTTGAAAATGCGGCCGATGTTCGTGTCCTCGGTGCGATTGGCGTCTTGGAACTGAAAGCGAAACCTTCTGCGGACGATATTCTGCGCGTGATTCGCGAAACCGGCGTGTGGCTCAGGCCTTTCTGTAATTACGTCTACACGATGCCTCCGCTCATTACGACCGATTCCGAAATCGACCGTATCTGCGAAGCTATCAAGATGATTGGTGAATGCGAACCCGCGCCTGTCGTAGAAGGCGAAGACGAATTCCACGAATAAATACAGCTTAAATTTTTTCTTCAAACGGAACTATGGTAACGCAGTTCCGTTTTTTCTTGGATACGTAAAGCGCCTTGTCGGCAAAAGAGAGCATGTCTGTAACGATTCCATCTCCGAATGTTCCGCCAAAGCTCATTGTTAGCTTTACATTCGGGTAATCTTGCAGTTTTGTTTTTTCGGCCTTGGCGCGCATCTGTTCAAGTCTGATTTTCAGCACTTCATGAGTGATTCCCTTGAACGCGATTAAGAATTCGTCGCCTCCATAGCGTACGACGTGGTCCAAATCACGAACCGATGAACTCAGTATCGATGCCACAGCTGCAAGGGCGGCATCGCCACATTGGTGACCGTGATTGTCATTGATCTCTTTGAAAAAGTCGATGTCGGCCATTACGACGGCTTGACAATTTTGCGATGCTAGTTTGTCATCAAAATACTTACGGTTCATCACTTGAGTCAACGAATCCCTGTAGATTTTATCGTTAATTTCCGTGATTTCGTTAGTTTTATCGGTAAAGCCAAATACCGCAGTTTCTTCGCCGGTTCGTACAATCTTCATTTCGACATACTGACCGAGTTCATTATGGAATATTTTGGACAAACTATGTCCAACGGGCACGTATTCTTTAATATAGGACTCGTCAATCACTTTCCGAAGATTGTCCCGATCCTCCTCGAGTACAGCCGTGCTGACAAATTTTTCAATAAGAACCTTGAGCGAAGGCGGTTCTTTCATCAGGCCAAGAGCATTCTTGATTCGGTCGTAAACGCGGAAAAATTCCACTTTTTCAGTTACAAAATCGACCCCGACAACAGAGGCGAATCCGTTCATGAGTGCGTTGATCATATTTTGTTGCTTGCGGTTCTGTTCCAAGAGCTCTTTCTCTTGTTCCAGCTTTGTCATTTGCGCATTCACGTTTTCGACAAGGTACAGGACTCGGCGTAGGGGTTTTTCTTCGCCGATGCGAACAAATATCGCCTTGCTCCAACCGTGAATCTTTCCATGAAAAATTTCTGAAATGACATTCGTATTCTTCATGCGTTCCGGCAACGTTGAAAGGGTCGTGAAATTCTTGATAGTGGCAATACTTTCTGGACATGCAAGGTTCACCATGATATTGGTGAGGCTTTCTTGTAGAGGAATGTCGCATTTCATGAACTTGTCGATGAATTCGTTGCTCTTGATAGGGAACACGGTTTTATCTTCAAGATCAAGAACGTGCATCGAAATATACAGTTCAGTTGTGGCATGAGTTATAGCTGTGAAAAATTCCGCAGCGTTCACAGGAAAGTCTGCTATTAATTTTTTGCTATTGTCCATAACAGTTACCAAAAAAATTCTCCCGATACAAAAATATATTCATTTCAATGAAAAAGATGAAGCCTTTTTTCTAAATTTGGGCACAAAAAAGCAGGCATTTATGGAATACTATAGCTTAAAAATGCGTGCGTCGCAACAAGTGGGCGAAGGCGAACAGAAACACGAACAGCATATTTCTGGTGCAGAACGTATTGTGGGCCGGGACTCCGTAGAGGCGGTGTGTACGGCGATGGTGCGCCGCGCTATGAACCATTCCAAGGGCGATCCGGACTTTATCAACGTGAAAATCGAAAAGGTTCACGAAAATGATATCCAGGTTTTGAAGGCTTTGTCTGTGACGCGGATTGATGTGGATTCGTGGCAGGAAGGGCTGGAGAAGGCCTTTGGATTGGTTAGTAAAGCTGTGATGGATGTTCATAAAGAAGGTTCCCTGAGCTTGCCGAAGGGAACGTGTGAAAAAGCGGGACTTCATAACTTTGCCGAGAATTTGCCTGAGCTTTTGCGGGCGACTTTCCCGATGCGCGGGGCGATGCTTTACGACATTGCGACGGGCGAACGCCTGGAACCTGATCACGAACGCGGTGTGCGAGCAACTTACATGGATGCATTACATTCGAGCGAAGTCGATGGCTGCAAGAATCACTTTAACGAAGCGATTGTGCTTGCGACCAAGGTGGCGAATGCTCCCGGAATGGTGGCGGAATTCTGCGTGAGCGATGACCCGAATTACGTGACGGGCTATGTCGCGAGCAAGGAACTCGGCTATGTACGAATCATGAAGATGAAGGAAATGGGCGACGAAAACGGAGGCCGCATTTTCCTGTTTGATTCGCGCAAGGCCTCTGCCGAAGAATGTATCGAGTATCTGCAGAAGAAAAAAGTGCTTGTGGATGTTGCTACGTGCCAAAAGCAGTGATGTTAATGATGGAGTGAAATGTCATCCTGAGCGGAGCGCTGTAAGGCGCGAAGTCGAAGGATCCAGGTCGTAAAAGTATGAACGAACGTATTTTAGACTTATTTACAAAAGACGCTTTAGAGACGGCGCGGGCGAATAATACTTACCGCTCGATGCGCTTGATGGAATCGCCGGAATCGTCGCACGTGAAAATTCGTATGCCCGATGGCGCATCGCAGAAACAGATTCTGCTGGCGTCCAATTCTTACCTGGATTTGGCTAACATTCCCGAACTCAAGCAAACGATGGCCCAGGCGGTTTTGGAGTGGGGAACAGGTAGCGGCGGCGCTCGGCTTACGACGGGCAACAAGACTCCGCATCGGGAACTCGAAGAATTTATCGCCAAGTTCAAGGGCGAAGAATCTGCCATTACGTTCAATACGGGCTATATGGCGAACGTCGGCACGATTTCGGCTTTGTGCGGCAAGAACGACTTTATCTTTAGCGACGAATTGAATCACGCCAGCATTATTGATGGAATCCGACTTTCCCGCGCCAAGTGCTTTGTCTATAAGCATAACGATATGGCAGATTTGCAACGGGTGATTCAGGAAGCGGATAAATTGAGTGCGGGCGAGTCTGCATTGTCGGCCCCTCGCAAGCTCATCGTGACGGACGCTGTTTTCAGCATGGATGGCGACCTTGCGAATCTGCCGGAACTTCTGCGTATCGCGAAAGAAAATGATTGCCTCTTGATGATCGATGAAGCTCACGCCACGGGCGTGCTCGGCAAGACCGGTCGCGGACTTGCCGAACACTACGGCTGTGCTCACGCCGATGTAACCGTCGGGACATTGAGCAAAGCCGTCGCCGCCGAAGGCGGTTTCGTGGCGGGCCCGAAGCAGCTGACTGAATTTTTAAAGAATAAATCTCGCAGCTTTATTTTTACGACGGCGATGGCTCCTGCCGTTGCCGCTGCCGCCTGCAATAACTTGCACTACATTGATGCGCATCCTGAACGCGTTCAAAATCTGCGTGATAACGTGAAATTTTTCTGCGAAACCCTGCAGCGCGAAGGCGTGAACGTTGAACAGTCTCCTTCGGCGATTGTTCCAATTGTTATCGGCGACGAAGCGAAGGCAATGCAGATTTCCGCAAAATTGCAGGAACAGGGAATCTTGATTCCCGCGATTCGCTATCCGACAGTTGCCAAGGGGCAAGCCCGCCTGCGTGCAAGTCTGATGGCAACACATACGCGAGAACAACTCCAGATCGCAGCAACAACCATCGCTCAAATCATAAAAAAGCTTTGATTAAAAATATGACCCTCAAAAATCTCTCGTCTCTTGTCTCTCGTCTTTCGTCTAAATCCAAGGGATATTTCGTTACAGCCACCGGAACCGATGTTGGTAAAACATTTGTGACCGCCCTGCTCGTGAAAAAGTGGCGCGATTCCGGTATCGATGCGGGCTACTACAAGGCCGCCCTCAGTGGCGCTGAATTCCGCGACGGCAAATGGGTCGCCGGTGACGCCGACTACGTGAAACGCATTGCAAATCTTCCTGATTCGCAAGAACAGCTCGTGAGCTATGTCTATAAGGAGGCTGTCTCTCCGCATCTTGCTGCTCGCAAAGAAGGGAATCCCGTGGACTTGACGAAGGTCAAAGCCGATTTTGAAGCGGCTTGCGCTAGCCACGAATTCATTTTTGCCGAAGGTAGCGGGGGGATCATTTGTCCCATCCGCTATGATGACCAGAAGGTTTTCCTCGAGGACATTATCAAGACCGTGAACCTCCCGATTCTCGTGGTAACGACGGCGGCGCTCGGCTCCATTAACGCCTGCGTGCTCACAGTGGAATATGCTCGTAGCCGCGGCCTAGACGTCCGCGGGCTCATCGTGAATCGCTACGGCTCCAGCGGCAACTTGGAAATGGAAGACGACAATATCCGCATGATGCAAGACCTAACGGGCCTCGAAATCCTTGCGAAAGTCAAAGACGGCGACACCGATTTAGGCGTTCAACCGTTTTAAAGTTCGATATAATGCGGGATAATGTCCTCGTAGCTCCCGTCCTTGAGCAAAAAGCCCTTGGGAATCACGCCGAGCTGGGTAAAGCCGAGTTTCTTGTAGAGCTTGAGGGCCGAGGTATTCGTCGCGACGACCGCGTTGAACTGCAAAATCCTGAAGCCGATTTCCTTTGCCTTCGCGAGGCAATCCTTCACGAGAAATTCGCCGATGTGCTGGCCGCGCTTGTTCTTCTTGACGGCGTAGCTCGCGTTTGAAATGTGCCCGCAGCGCCCGACATTATTCGGGTGAAGAATGTACAGCCCGACCACTTCGCCGGAGTCCGCATCGATAGCGATGCCCGTGAATGACTGCGACTTGAAAAAGGCGTCTCCCGTTTGTGCGTCAAGTGGTTCCTTCTGCGGAAACGCGATGCCGTCTTCGACAATGTCGTTCCAGATTGCAATGGCTTCGTTGATGTATTTTTCGTTGTAATGTTCAATGTTGAGCATGATATAATCCTTACTTTGTCAGTCAAATAAACCTTTGAAACATTTTACAAATTTATCGAAATCTACTTTATCTCCAAGGGACGTATATGTATGGCCTTCTATTAAATCGTCTGGTATATATTCCTTAACCAGACACACGTCCTCGGTTGCGTCAATCGCCTCCATATGCAATACGCAGGATTTTCCGTCTGCGACAACTTTAAAGAAATAACTCATCTTTTTCTCGTTGTGTATGGTGTTTTCCATCGAAAGCTTGAATTGTTTTCCTTTCCTTTTAAATTCGATAGCAGTATTGGTACGTACAATATCTTCGCAGGGGTCGCAATACTCGTACAGTTCATCATCCGTCAAATGGTTCTCGTTGTACTTACCGAACATCAAATACCAATCGGGACCCCAATCATAATCCCCTTGATGGGGATGCTGGGTTCCATCTTGTTCAGCTACAATATCCTGCATCATTACAACAAAGGCGTCCGTGCTTGTGACGGGAGCATCTTCTTTGATGGAATACTCCCATACCGCTGTGAGGCCTGAAACAATCAAGTATTCCGGAGTGAAAATTTCGCTTTCGTCTTCTAGTAGAATCCATCTGCCGCCCAAGGCACTACCATCATTTGTTTCGCGTAAATATGTTTTCACAAGGTAAGATGAATTGGAGAAAAACAGAGTGTCCCCCGAAAGTCTATAACTGTAATATTCGTGATAATGATCCATTTCGGGATCCCAGACCAGCACTCCGTTTTGGGCATAGCACATGCCGTTAAAGTGATAATTCAAGACGGAATGAAGAGTGTCAAATACATAGTATTTCAATACATCCTTCGTAATCAAGGAGCTTTCTTGCGCTGTTACATTTTTCCCAAAATGGTTGTCTAACTTGTCTTCTGAACTATCAGCGGAAATCGTAGGAGTAGAACAACTACACAAAAAAACGTACAATAGTGCACCGAGCGTTTGGATGAAAATGGAAATTTTTTTGTGGCGGATTTTCATAAGACTTAGGAGGGAATATATTATTTGCAATGGTTGTGTCAAGTCGGGCGAAAGTTTGTAAAGCTTAATTGTTGCTTTCTCGCTCCAATTCCGCTTTCAAGGACTTGAGGAACTGCGCTGCGGGCTTGCTGAACACGGGATTCCTTTTCCATATGACCACGAGACCACTAGTGCGCAATGGCGTGAATGGCACGAAAGCGAGTTTGCTCTTGCCGCCCGTGTTTACGAGGCCTTCCAGCGAGAAAGCCGCACCGAGTCCCTGTTCCACAAACACAGACGCATTATAAATCAGGTTGTAGGTCGCAATGATGTTGAGCGAATTGAGCTCGCGCCCGAGCTGCCCCGAGAATTCCCGCATCTTCATTGTTTGCCTGGAGGCGAGCAGCGGGATGTGCTCCAGGTCGCGGACCGTCACAAAACCCTTCTTCGCGAGCGGGCTATCCTTGCGCACTAGCAGCCCCCATGTGTCCCTTGCGGGGAGTTCCACGAACTCGTATTTCGACTTGTCGACAGGCTCCACCAAAAGCCCGAAGTTCAATAGCCCCTGGTCCAGCTTTTCGGTCACGTCCTGCGCATTGCCGCTGGTGATGTGCATACAAATTTTCGGATGTTCCTTTTGCATGCGCTTGCACGCCGCCGCGATAATGCTGAATGCCTTTGTCTCGCCGCCACCGATATACACGTCACCGACAACTTCTTCCTTGCTCGATTCGGCAAATTCCTTTTGGGTATGCTTCACGAGCTCCATGATTTCTTGCGCACGCTTCTTGAAACGCAGGCCCTCTTCGGTCAGCGTTGTCTTCTTGTTGCTGCGCACAAAGAGTTGCGCTCCGATTTCTTCTTCCAGTTCCTGCATCTGGCGCGAAAGCGTCGGCTGCGTCACGAAAAGCACGTTGTTCGCCGCCTGCGAAAAACTTTCCTGCTCGGCCACCGCCAAAAAGTATTTAAGAGTCCGTAGTTCCATGCTTATTTCCTAAAATGTCATTTTGGAGGGGCAAGGTTGGTGAGCTTAAGCCTGTGCTGAGCTTGTCGAAGTAAACCATGCCCCGATAGAATCCATTTAGCGTTTCTTTTATACAATATACATTATTATGCCTAGAGGGCATAGCGAAATTTTTGTGGGGGGAAGCATCCCCCTGCTTGCAGCCTTGCCCTGTGTCATCCTGAGCGAAGCCCTTCGGGCGTAGTCGAAGGATCTAGGGCAAGGTTTCCAGCACCCCCTCTGTGAAGTGAACCCCGAAAGTTGGACACAGCTTTCGAGGAATTTATGGCTTTCAA
>NZ_CAMVDO010000015.1 GCF_947166265.1 uncultured Fibrobacter sp.
TGGTGTTAACCAAGCCGAGTTCCTTGTAAGAAACTGCCATTTGTTTTACCTCTTGATTCTTTGGCGACTGCCGCCGCCGGTTAAAAGTTACGGGCGTAAAACTAGTAATTTTACGCCCGCTTGTTAATGGTGCTTTAAGCTAAAATATGCGTTTTTAGGCTTATTTTGCTTCCTGCTGCAGGGCCTTGTCCTGGATCACCAGATCCACGCGACGGTTCTTCTGACGACCTTCCTTGGTGGAGTTGTCTGCGATCGGCATGGTCATTCCAAGTCCCTTGGCGGTTAGGCGGTTTTCGTCGATGCCTTGTTCAACAAGGAATGCCTTCACGTTGTCGGCACGCTGCTGAGAAAGCTTCATGTTGTGTTCTTCGGAACCGGTGTTGTCGGTGTTACCTTCGATGGACACGTTGAACTGCTGGTACACGGAAAGAATACCGGCCACCTTGGCAAGGCTCGTCTTGAGGTCTGCCTTGAGGCTTGCCTTGTTCACGCCGAACAGAATGTCGGACATGGAAAGGATAATGCCGCGGGCGTCCTTGGTCACCTGGATCATCTTGGACTGGAGCTCGTTCAGCTTGTTCATTGCTTCCTGCTGGCGAGCTTCGGCCTTGGCGCGTTCTTCGGCCAGTTTCTTTTCGAGGTCGGCTTCACGCTGGCTTGCGGCCATCAATGCGGCTTCCTTTTCGGCGGCTTCGGCCTGGAACTTTTCCTGGTTCTGCTGCATTTCTGCCTGCAGGCGTGCATTCTGGTCCATCATCATGCCGCTGCGGGTCTGGTTGATTTTTTTCTGGGTTTCTTCCACCGAACGGGCCGTGGCGGCGCGCTTCTGCCAATTATCGGCAGTCTGGTTGCGGACTTTCTGCGTTTCTGCCTGGGTAGCGATCAGCTTGGCGTAGGTGTCGCACTTGGCTGCGAGTCCGGCAATCTGCTCGGATTCCGGATCGTCCTTGTAGGCGGCTTCAAGTTCGGCGAGGTTGCTCTTGGCCTCAGCCAGAGTCATTTTGGCAGAGAGAGCGTTTGCCGAAATATTCTTTGCGGCGTTGTCTATAGCTGCGCTGCAGGTTTCGACGGGACTAGCCTGTTCGGCTTCATTTTCGGCGGCAAAGCACATGGACACGGCAAATGCGGTTGTCAGCAACAAATTTCTAGTCTTCATTAGTTTGCACCTCCGTTCTTGGTCTCGTTGTCAAGAACTTTCTGATAACTCTTCTGACGTTCTATGTCGTCCTTAAGTTCCTTCTCGACTTTGTCGTTTTCCTTTTTAGCAGCGTCAAGTTCTGCCGTTGCAATGGCGAGCTTGTATTCGAGGTCGCTCTGTTCGGCAAGTGCGATAGCCTGTTCGTCTTCGCCATCTGCCTGGAGTGCCTTGGCGGAATCGAGCTTTGCGTTAGCCGATTCGATCTGGGTCGGATTAATCTTGAGTTCTTCGGCGAGGGACTTGGAATTGTCTGCTTGCCCAATAGCCTTGTTGGCGTTTACGCCGCCTGCGCAACCGGAAAGAGCTGCGAGAGCCAGTGTGGCAAGACCCGCAACGAGAATTCTGGATTTCATTCAAATCTCCTTTTAGGGGTTAAAAGTCGGGATTTAATATACAAAAAAAAAGAACTTGAAGCTTTGTGCTTAGTGCTTAGAACAGTCACGAATGTGTCATCCTGAGCGTGGTTTGTTTCGACAATGCTCAGCACTGGCTTAAGCTCACGCTTCGCAAGCTTGCTAACCTTATTAAGGTCCTTGAGTGGTACACTGAGCCTGCCGAAGTGCAAGCGAAGCGTCTATCTTCTGTCAACTAAAATTTTACTTGATTTACAACAACTTTGTATATAAATTTATACAGGCGTTTGGATTGGAGGCTTAATGAAGTTTTGTGGTCTAATAAACCCGTTATTTTTATGGTGCTGTGTGCTGGCCTGTTTTGCAGGTAATGCTTTTGCAGCTATAGAGTATACGCTGCACAAGTCTGCAAATCCAACAGAGGACGAACTGGATGCCTACCGGCGCATTACGACGGTGATGGATTCTGCGGTCAAGCTCTACAACACCTACTCGAATCTTTCCAAATTCATTAACGTGTATTATGCTCCTGGCGTGCCTACGGCCGAAGCGAGTAGTAATGGTGACTTGCGCTTTGGCGAAAACCGCAGCTACATGGTGGTGCCGACCGCCATGCACGAGATGGGCCATACGATGGGAATCGGGACCACATCGGAATACGCGGCAACATGCGTGGACGGAGTCTTCAGGAACGACAAGGTTCAGGCAAAACTCCGTGAACTGGATAACGACCCGACCAAGGAACTCCATTGCGACCGTCAGCATATCTGGCCCTACGGCCTGAACCAGGCAAGCGAAGCCAAGTCCGAGCAGGACCTGATCAACCATGTAATTCTTGTGGAAACCATTTACCAGCAGCTGTTCAAGGTTGCGTTCTACGCGCAGGGGAGAATCAAGTCACTCGGCGATACCAAGAATTGTATGGGTATTACTTCGTCCAACGCTTTGGAATTGATGGATTGTGCGGATTCGGCCAGCTTCGTGAAGATATTTTCTGTAGGCGACAATCCGGTTACGTACTATATCCAGCTAGGGTCACGGGTTGTCGATATTCCGAATGAATCGACTGCTGCGGGTGTGCAGGCCTCGACCTACGGATACAACGGCGGGGCGCATCAAAGGTACGTGTTTGAAGGTGCGGACGTGAATACTCCGAATGCGCTGTTCCTAAAGAATTATAAAAGCGGACATTACCTGCAGGCGGTCGGGACGACGGTTGTGCAGAATCCAAAGGGCTCCGGCGACGAATTTATCTGGCAGCTGATAGAAGACACGAAGGATTCTTCGGTAACTAAAGATTCTTCGGACATAAAGGATTCCTCTAAAACGAGCATTCCGTTGGTCCGTAAGGTGGAACCGCCGACCTTGATTAAGAAGGCTCGGTTCGATGCCATGGGTAGAATGTTTACTCCGGCCCGTAGGACTCCGCGCAATATTCGCCTGTATTAAAAGGAGACCCCGGATCAGGTCTGGGGTGATAAATAAAAAACGAAAAAGACCTTCAAGATGAAGGTGAGTATTTAGTTTACTTCACTTTGTTCAGTAAACTAAAACGCCTCTCTATTGAGAGGCGTTTTTCGCGGGATAGACGAGGCTTGAACTCGCAACCTCCGGCGTGACAGGCCGGTGCTCTAACCAAAATTGAGCTACCACCCCAAATCGTTTCCGATTTTCGGTAGTGGGCGATAACGGATTCGAACCGCTGACATTCTGCTTGTAAGGCAGACGCTCTGAACCAACTGAGCTAATCGCCCGAAATTTTACTTGTCCTGGCCCTTACCCTTCCAGAGGATTCCCACAGGAATAACGACCAGATAGGCGATGACCAAAATAAGCGGTGCAACCGTGAGAGAAACCGGATTGTCGGCAGGGCCAGTGGCGAGGCAGATAAAACCGATCACGAGGAGCAACACACCGAGAGCAATCAGAATGATATTCTTTTTATCCATCAGTTAGTCCTCAACTCAAGATTACGAAGCCAAATATACAAAGTTTTATGTTCTTGTCAACTAAATTTGTCAAAATTAGGTGAAAAAATATAAAAAAGGTCTTTGATTACTTTTGCCCCGGATACTTGACTCGAGTATGGTAGGTTCCATCGAGGCTGTCCAGGAATGCCTGTTCAAGCTTGAAAAGTTCCTTGATCGACAGGTTACATTCGTTGAACTGGCCTTCGGTAAAACGGCTCTCGATCGTCTTGTGAATCATTGCGGCAAGCGACTCGGGGCTCGTGTCCGCCATGGAGCGGCTTGTCGCTTCGATGATATCTGCGAGCATGAGAATGGCTGTTTCCTTGCTTTGGGGCTTGGGGCCCTTGTAGCTGTAATCCTCTATCTTGACATCTTCTCCTGTTTCCTTTGCTTTTTCGAGGGCCTTGTGGTAGAAGTACTGGATTACAGACGAACCGTGGTGTTCGCGGATACCGGCGGCCACAAGGTTCGGAATGTTGTATTCCTTGGCAAGTTCTGTCCCTTGTTCAACGTGACCGGTAATGATCTTTACGGATTGAGAAGGATCGATGTTGTTGTGCGGGTTGATTCCTTGCTTTTGGTTTTCGGTAAAGTATTCGGGGCGCATGGTCTTGCCGATATCGTGGTAGAGTGCCATTACGCGAACCAGAAGCGAATTGGCGCCGATACTTTCGGCAACGTGTTCGGCGAGGTTCGAAACCTGAATGCTGTGGTGGAATGTTCCGGGGGCGTATTCAGAGATACGCTTGAGTGCCGGACGGTTGAAGTCGGACATTTCCATGAGCGTAAGTACAGTGGTGATGCCAAAGATTCGTTCCATCAAATGAATCAGGGCTACCGAAGTCAAGGCATAGCAGAGTACGATGTTCGCGCTTGCGGCGATCAGGTTCTGGTAGAAGGCTTCCAGTGAAAGTCTGTTGCGCAAAAGGAACATGATGCTGATGGCGGCTGCCATTGCGATGATACCGACAATGATTCCCCATACGAACTGGACGCGGTAACGCATACGGGCGATAGGAGTCGTTGCGACAATGGTCACTGCAATGGCGCAAATCAGGGCGGCGAGGTCGTAGCCGTTTAAGATGCCAAAAATCATCGCGGAAAATACGGAAAATGCGATTCCGATGCGGCGGTCGTAAAGTACGGTTGCCGTAATGGGGGCGAAGGCGAAGGGGTAAATCCACATAAAGTCGAGGTTTTCGGGAATAATCGAAATATCGATGCTGTTAAAGCTTCCCGAGAGGTGACGGATTCCCCAGAATGCGGCTAGCTGTAATAGGGCAAGGGCGATAAGGCTCCACAGCTGGCGTGCGCTCTTGAACATGCCTCTCGAAGGGGAATTGTAGAGGAACAGGAAAAAGAACGTAACGATTAACGCAAAGATGAGGGCGTTTCCGTAGATAGCGGTAAACGTCTTGGAGTTTTCTTCCTTTTGCTGGGCACGTTGTAGGGCGTCGATTTTTTCAAGGATTTCCTTTGTAATCGGGGCGCCCTGCGAAACGATTTCCATTCCACGGGGGACCATGCCCTTGATGAGTGTCACCTTGTTGCGCGCTTCTTCGCGGCTTGCGATCGTTTCTTTTTCGAGGTAGAAAACGTTTGGCATCATGAATACGAACAACGTTTCATAGAATGCGCTCAACAGTCCCTGTTCGTTCGGGAAACTCATTTGTAACTGTGCGAAGGCTTCGTCAATGCGACGGCGGAGAGGCTGGATATTTGCGGCTTCGACGGTTGTCTTTTCATTGTCCTTGATAAGCGTGATGTTTGGCTTGGTGTAGACAATGTACTTGAAATCTTGCAGATTGTAGTTGTCGCGGTAGAGCTGGGCCGCCGTCTCGGTACTTGCAATGAATGTGTTCGAAACGCCCGCCTGGAGCATTCGGTTGAAAACGGCCATCAGGGAATCCCTGGCCTTCGCGTTTTGGCTCAAGGGCTTAATGGCCGAGGTCGAGATGCGCTGCTTCAGGACTTCGTAAATGCGCGATGCCTGCACCACCTTGGACTGCAGCGTGGAATCGCTTTCGCTGCTGGCCGTGAGTTGGTTGATTTGGCTTTGCAGCGAACCGTATTGAGCAAGCTTGTGCAAGAAAAGCTTGAGGTCTTCAGAGACTCGGTTTGTTTCGTCGCTGTTGTAGCCGAATATGGCGTTTACCTTGTCGGCGGCACGAGTCTTTTCTGCTTCGATTTCCTGTTCGGATTTAGGAACTTCGAAGTTGATGGGAGCGACAATCGTGCGTGTACTCACCTGTCCAAGGTGCGGGCGTTCGGATTGGAGCGCAATGTTCTTATCGGGAAAAAGGAAAATGGCTGCTGCGGCAACCAGTACCCATCCGATAACGAAGTGAATTCTCATCTGTTTCTTTTTCATAATTTCTCTAGTCCTCAGGGGTGGGCATCAGGAATCAATTTTTTAGATGTTGCTTCTGAAACCTGTAGCCTGTTACCTGTCACTTTTCTTTTTCATAGGCTTTCAAAATATCTTTCACGAGCGGGTGGCGGAGCACGTCCGTCGATTCGAATTCCACCTGCGCGATTCCGCGGATTCCCTTGAGCAGGTTCATGGCGTGCACGAGCCCCGACTTCTGGCCCTTGGCCAAGTCCACCTGGGTCGCGTCCCCAGTAATGATAGCTTTGCTATGGGGACCGAGTCGGGTGAGGAACATCTTCATCTGCTCGGGGGTCGTGTTCTGCGCCTCGTCCAGGATGATGAAGGCTCGCTTGAGCGTGCGTCCACGCATGTAGGCGAGCGGGGCGACTTCGATCGACCCCGTTTCTTCATAGCGACGGAGCTTTTCGGCGGGCAGGAGCTCGGCGAGGCTGTCGTGGATGGGGCGCAGGTACGGAGCGATTTTTTCCTTGAGGTCGCCGGGCAGGTAGCCGAGCGATTCTCCCGCTTCGACTGCCGGGCGAACGAGGCAGATGCGTTCCGCCTCATGGCGTTCCAGGCTTGCTACGGCGAGTGTAACGGCAAGGAAGGTCTTGCCGGTTCCGGCAGGGCCCTTCGCAAAGATGATGTCATTATGCTCGACTGCGTGCACCAGTTCGGCCTGGGCCTTGGTCTTGGCGAACACCGAAACGCCCATACGGTTCCTGAAAATAGGGGTCGTCGGGATTTCGCTGGAAGAATTGAATTCTCCTGTGTCGGCAGGGTCCAGCAGTCTCGAAAGAGCGCTGGACGAAAGTACCTTGCCATTTTTCGCGGCCATCTTTAATTGGTCGAGAACAGCCAAAACACCAGGCAAGTCTCCGTTTTCTTTCGCTATAATGCGAAGTCCCGGAAGCCTCGTCTGTATCTCAACACAAAAACGGCTCTCCAATAAGCGGAAAACCGTTTCGTTCTCGCCTGAAATCGTTCGTTTCAGGTCATCCGATAGGGAATAGCGTTGTTCGTCCATCTAGAACGCGTGGCTATGATTACTCTTCGGCAGCAGGAGCTGTAGAAATACCGAGCTTGTTCTTGGCTTCGAAGATTTCCTTGCGGAGCTTGTGGTTTTCTTCGGTAATGGCGACCGCTTCTTCTTCGGTCTTCTTCAGCTTGTTTT
Organism: uncultured Fibrobacter sp.; assembly: GCF_947166265.1. Taxonomy (NCBI): domain Bacteria; kingdom Pseudomonadati; phylum Fibrobacterota; class Fibrobacteria; order Fibrobacterales; family Fibrobacteraceae; genus Fibrobacter; species uncultured Fibrobacter sp. Next base: position 7,067 of record NZ_CAMVDO010000015.1, read on the forward strand.
CGTCAATCTTTTCCTTAGGGGCAGATCTCTGGACAGATTCTTCGGATCCGCCGTCGTTATCGTAATCGTCGCTAGAACCACCGGAAGAGCCGGCGCAAGCGGTGAACATGGCAACAGTCATAGCTGCAAGGAGAAATTTCCAATTTTTCAAAAGAGACATTTAATCAGGCTCCATTCTAGTCTGTGATGCCTAAAATCTATAATAATTTGAGCCGAAAAGGGAACAAAAATGGTAAATTTATTGCGAAAAAACACCTTTTTTGAGGATAATATGGTTGTAAATGCATGCTCCAGGCCCTATTCTCAGGTCTTTATCGAATCTCCGCTCTATAACGCCAAGAATTTATACAAAAAACGCCGCAAGGCAATGCTCAAGGAACTCGACTCCTTTTTCGTGATAGCAGGAATGCCCATTGAACCGGGAACTGAAGAGGCATACGTGCAAATCTGGAACAAGATGGTGCAGGAACCCGCCTTCCTGTATCTCACGGGAATCAACCAGCCGGGGTGTTACCTCTTGCTCGATCCGAATACCGGCGATGAAATCCTGTTCGTTCCACCCAAAGACCCGTTCAAGGAATTCTGGAACGGCAAGCGCCTCGGATATCTTGAAGACAATAACGAAGTGGCCCGCATTACGGGAATCAAGGATGTGCGCTCCGTAGATGAATTGATGGATACGGTGGTGGCCCGCGCAAGGAAACTTCCCAAGGGCTCGTATGCCTATGCATATTTCTTCGAAAAATTCAAGGAAGACCACAACGACCGGTTCAGGCGTCAGCTGCTCAAGGCCCTAAGGCCTACGGGGGTCGGGCTCAAGAGTGCCGCGGCCTTGCACTGGAAACTCAGGCTTCCGTTGGAAGGCGAACGCATTCTGGATGCCGAAGCCGCGCAGTCGGTGACGGATAACGCTTTCCGTACGGTGCTTGCCGAAATGAAAGATTTTAAAACCGAACGAGAACTAGGACTTCGGCTGGACTACGAAATGCAGCGCCAAAGCGACGGGGACCTCGCTTTTCCGACGATTGTTGCCGGTGGGGCGAACGCCTGTTGTCTGCATTATGTCAAGAAGGACGAACCGTTAAAGGCGGGGGAGCTTGTGCTCCTGGACTTTGGCATTCGCATCGGGAGTCTGCATAGCGATATTTCACGCACGATTCCGGTGAATGGCAAGTTTAATCCGCTGCAGAAAATGCTCTATCAGATTGTGCTGGATGCGGGGGCTGAATACCAGAAACATGTGCGTCCGGGGGTTTCGCTCAAGGAAATCGGGAATGTTCCCTGGGATTTTATTATGCAGGAACTGGAACGCCGCCTGGTTAAAGGGGCTAAGGGTTCGTACAAACTATTGTATGACAAACGCCCGCATGGTGTAAGCCATTTTATCGGGGAGCAGATTCACGAAGGCGAACCGGGAACGCGTTCCCTGGATACGGTTCTTAGACCGGGGATGCTGATTTCTTGTGAACCGGGACTCTATGGGGAATTCAAGGCGACTATCGACGGAAGGCAATACCGCGAAAAGATAGGGATCCGTATTGAAGATGACCTGCTTATTACGAAAGAGAACTTCCGTAATATTTCCGTAAGTATTCCGAAGGAAATTCAGGAATTGGAGAAATGGATGGCCGGTTTGCAGAAATGAGATATTTCTAGATTTGGGTCAAAAGTTTTATCGAATAGAACAAGGACTTGTCATGTGGAAAATTAAGGGCGCTGTTCGCTACTTCCTGTCGATTCTTGCAATGACGTTCGTGCAGATGGGCGTGTTCATCTATGCCCAGAAGATTCTTTCGGGGTCGTTCACCCACGTGGAATCGGGGCAGACCTGGCAGGCTTTCATGCTGCAGATATTCTTCTTGGCCCCTTATATATTGATGGTGTTTTTTGCGGGGTTCTTCACCAACAAGTTCTCGAAGAACAAGGTGCTTGCGTGGTCGGCTTTGACCATGACGCTCTTCGTGATTGCGCAGTCGGTGTTGGTGACCTGCAATTGCCCGCGTGTGGCGTTCTGGCTTTCGATAGGACTTAGCTGCGGTTTTGCTATTCACAGTGCTGCAAAGTATGGCATCCTTAAGGAAATGTTCGGGGTCCGCAATCTGAGCTTTGCGAATGCGTTCTTGCAGATTTTTGGTCTGGGCGGCATTATTTGTGCATCCTGGCTTGCCGTGGTGGGCGTGAACCTCATTAACCTGGAATCTCTCCAATCTTACGCGGCGGTCCACCGCATTACTTCGGAATCGATCGTGATTCCCTGGATTTTGTCCGGTGTGGCGGTCCTTGGAACGGTGGCGAGTTTCCTGGTCCCGAAGGTCAAGTACGAAAACCCGAACGTGAACATCTCGAATGTGAAAAAGCATTTGAGCCTCGGCTGGCGTGTGCCGACGCTGCGTGCATCTATTATCGCCCTTTCGATGTTCTGGGCTCTTGCTCAGGTGTTTGTGCTGATGTATCAGGACGTATCGGGTGCAAACGATATCGATACGATTCAGAATTACCTCGCCTTTGCCATTGCGGGGCTTATGGTGGGGTCGGTCATTGCGGCGACCAAGTCTCGCGACTTTATTGAAACCGGCTTCATCCCGATGGGCATGATCGGGGTTTCCGTATGCATGTTCCTGGTGCCGTTCTTTGTGCATCCGGTGGCACTTGTGGTGCTGTATTCCCTGACAGGCTTGTTTGGCGGTCTTTTCCTGGTTCCGGTGAACGCTCTGTTGCAGTACAACACGCGTCCGAACAACTCCGGCTCGGTGCTTGCGCTTGCGAACATGATTCAGGCGCTGGTGCTGATTGCGTTCCTGTTCCTGTTCTCGGTGATGGTGCACTATACCCACATCCGTCCGCAGCTTTATTTCTTGGGACTTGCAATCGTTTCGATGCTCGTCTTTGTCTGGACGATTTCGAACTTGCCGCAGGCTCTTTTGCGTACGATGCTCAAGCTCGTGTTCAACCGCTACCGTATCCGCGTGCTCGGTGTGCAGAACATCCCGAACGAAGGTCCGGTGCTCTTGGTGGGTAACCATCACAGCTTTATCGACTGGGCGATGCTCCAGATGGCCTCTCCGCGTCCGCTCTGCATTGCAAGCAACAAGGACCACTTTGAACGTTGGTATCTGCGTGCGGTGCTCAAGCGCCTGGGCATGATCCGTATCGACGTCAATAATCCCAAAGAGGCAATGGACAAGATTCACGAGGCTCTCCTTGCGGGGAAGGCTGTCGTGATTTTCCCGACGGGCGAAGTGTCCAAGTCTCCGCATGTGGAACCTTTCACGATCGATTATTCCTCTGCGATTGACGATACCGATGCGACGATCGTTCCTTTCTACATTCAGGGACTTTGGGGCTCTAACTTTAGTTACAGTGGCTCCGATATGTATGGTGCTTCTGCAGACCGTGCGGTGACCGTTGCCTTTGGTAAGGCGATTCCGGCGACTACACCTCCTAACGAGGTCCGAGCTATTATCCGCAAGATTTCCATCGATGCCTGGAAGTATGCCGTCAAGTTTGTTCGTCCGATTGCGGCTTCCTGGATTCGTACCTGCAAGCGTTACGTGAAGCATGGACCGGCTATCTACAATACCGACGGTGGACACTTCTCGGGTTACAAGTTGATGGGTGCCGTGATGGCGTTCCGTGGACTTTTGAAGAAAAAGCTCGGCAAGGACGAACAAAATATCGGTATTATGCTCCCGCCCTCTCCGGCGGGTGTCATCGTGAACCTGGTGCTCTGGGTCATGGGCAAGACGAACGTGAACCTGAACTACACCTCTTCTGTAGACAACGTAAAGTATTGCTGCGAAAAGGCTGATGTTTCGACGGTTATTTCGAGTAGGCAATTTATCCAGAAACTGAAGGGCCGTGGAAATGACTATTCGCAGGTGGCTTCCGATAAGGTGCGTATCCTTTATGCTGAAGACCTGATGAAGGAAATTCCGAAGGCAAAGATTGCAGCCTTGCTGTTCATGTGCATTATTATGCCGTCGTGGCTGATCCGTTTTGTGTTCTGCAAGCGTACTAGCCTCGACGACACTGCCGTGATCGTGTTCAGTTCCGGTTCCGAAGGTACGCCGAAGGGAATTCTCCTTTCGCACCGTAACCTGATGGGTAATATCCAGCAGCTGGCCTGTATCATTAACGTGAGCCGTGGCGACGTGATGCTTTCGGAACTTCCGCTGTTCCATAGCTTTGGCCTTACGGTGACGACGCTCTTGAACCTCACGGAAGGTTGCCCGATCGTAGCTGTGGCTGACCCGACCGACGTGAAGACCATGGCGCGAGTCTGTTCCGAATTCCACGTGACCTGCCTCGTGGCTACCCCGACCTTCTTGCGAGCCTTTACGGTAAGCCGCTACGTGCATCCGCTGGTGTTCAAGTACGTGCGTATGATTATTGCCGGTGCCGAAGCCCTGCGCCCGGAACTGGCGACAGCATTCCGCCTCAAGTTCGGTAAGGAAATCTACGAAGGTTACGGCTGTACCGAAACCGCTCCGGTGGCCTCGGTGAATACCGAAAATACGCTGCGCAACGACTATATGACGCTCCAGGTGAACAATAAGCCCGGAACCGTTGGTCCGGCTCTCCCTGGAACGCAGTTCCTGATTGTGGACCCCGAAACGAATGTGCCGCTCCCGACAGGCGAGGCGGGCATGATTCTGATCGGCGGTTGTCAGGTGATGCAGGGGTACCTCAAGGATCAGGAACGAACCGATAGCGTTATCGTGAAAATTGATGGCATCCGCTACTACCGTACGGGCGATAAGGGCTACCTCGACGAAGATGGATTCCTCACGATCGTGGACCGTTACAGCCGCTTTGCAAAGCTCGGCGGTGAAATGGTGAGCCTCGGTGCCGTGGAAAAGAAGATTCAGGATACGCCGGTGCTCGAAGGTTGCGATTACCTGGTGACGACCATTCCGGATTCCGCGAAGGGCGAAAAGATTGTGCTCCTGTACCAGGGTGAAAAGGATCCGAAGGACGTACTTTCCGAACTGCGTGCAAGCGGATTCCCGCCGATTATGCTCCCGGCGCTTGCTTTCGCTGTCGAAAAGGTGCCGAAGCTTGGTACCGGTAAGGCGGACTTTACCACCGCAAAGAAGGTGGCGAAAGAACTCGCCGGAATAAAGTAGATTTAAATAAAACACACTGAATTCTCGCAAACAAAGCGAAATAGTGTGCGTTTCTTTCGTTTTGTAATTTAATTGTAAGAAATTTATATCAAGTTTCTAAAATTTAAGAATAAAATAGCTCCATGTAAGTTTACATTTTTTCTATATTTGCCGCCATTATGGAAGAAGTCGTAATCACTGGTATGGGGTGTGTTTCCGCCCTCGGCAATACGCCGGAACTCCTTTGGAACAACCTGCTGGAAGGTAAATCCGGACTCGCAACGATCGATCGCTTCGACGTGACCAACTATCCGATCAAGATAGCTGCCGCCGTCAAGGAATTCGATGGTTCTGAATTTATTTCCCCGCGCGATTCGTCCCGCCTCTCTAGGTGCATCCAGTACGCTGTGTATGCTTCTTTCCAGGCTCTTAAGAACGCCGGTATTTCTCCCGAAAACGAAGATCCGACCCGTTCTGGTGTGATTATCGGTTCCGGTATCGGTGGTATGCAGATCTATAGCGATTCCGTCGTTTCGCTTTCGAACCGTGGTCCTAGCCGCGTGTCCCCGTTCTTCATTCCGATGTCTATCGTGAATATGCCCGCAGGCGAAGTTTCCAACCGCACCGGCTGGATGGGCCCCTGCTACGCAGTGGTTTCCGCATGCGCAACCTCTAACCACTCTATCGCCGCCGCCTACGACCAGATCCGTCTCGGCCGCGCCGATATCATGCTCGCCGGTGGTACCGACGAAACCGTGAACAATGTGGCTCTCGCTGGCTTTACCTCTATGAAGGCTTTGAGCAAGCGCAACGACGATCCGACAACCGCTTCTCGCCCCTTCGATAAGGACCGCGACGGTTTCGTAATCGGTGAAGGTTCTGGCATTCTCGTGCTCGAAAGCCTTTCTCACGCCAAGAAGCGTGGTGCAAACATTCTCGCTCGCGTGGCTGGTATCGGCATGAGTGCTGACGCTCACCACATGTCCGCCCCGCGTGAAGACGGCGAAGGCGTCCGCCTCGCTATCGAAATGGCTCTCCGCGAAGCTGGTATTTCCCCGAAGGATGTGGGCTACGTGAACACCCATGGTACTTCGACTCCGCTCGGCGACGTTGCTGAATGCTCTGCACTCGAAAAGGTCTTTGCCGGCGCCACCGACAGCCTCAAGGTGAACTCCTCCAAGTGCATGATCGGCCACGCTCTCGGCGCTGCCGGTGCTCTTGAAGCCATCATCACCGTGAAGTCCTTGCAGAATCAGATGATTCATGCGACCACGAACGTGTTCAACCAGGACGAACGCATCCATCTCGATGTGTGCGCCAACAAGAACACCAGCCACTCGTTCAACTACGCCATGTCCGACAGCTTCGGCTTCGGTGGCCAGAACAGCGTGCTGCTCCTCGGCCGCAACTAAGGCTCATTCATCACACATTTATAAAGCTCCTGGAGATTATTCTCCGGGGCTTTTTTATATCCTATAACCGGAGGTATTTAATGTTTGTGGAAAGTTAGAGGAAATACTATATTTTTGTTATGAAAATACTAATGCTGAAGCATTTTCCTTTGTTGATTTGTTTGTGTTTTTTTTGTGCGCTTTCGTGTGATCCAGAAGCAAATTCGTACACTGTTACATCAGAAACAGATTGTATAGATTTTTTTCGTTATAAAATTGAATATCCTTTAAAAGTAGACTCTGTTAGTTTGTTTTTATTATATGAAAAAAGTCTGCTCGTTACAGATCATTCAATTATTATTGGTTTTTATGATACTCTACATCCAAGAGTTAAATTCGGTCCTCATTCAAAAATAGGTATTTTTGATACCCTTGTAATGAAATTTCAATTTGCTTGTAATGGCCGATGGCTTGAGTCCTATGATTATAAAATTCGTAACCGCAAAGATGTTTTCACGCACATTGATTATAAAGAACAAATTGAGGGCGAATTGATGTTTGATGCGGAACTAGATTCAATATGTCCCGGTCTCTCAAATTATCGTATTTCGCAATATACCGATGACGAATGCCTTGATGAGTTGAATGACACAAGTAATTAAAAAGCCCTCAATTTAGTCCGCAAATTAATTAGCCTGACTTTTTTCTATCTTTGTGCCCGTGAAATTTTTCCGTTCCATATTGATTGCGCTGGTGGTGTTTTTGTTTGCAAGCGTTTCCTTGCAGGCTGCCCCTTACGATCCGCCGACCTGGCGCGATTCTACGTGGGATTACCGCAGCGAAGACCCGAGTGACACGACGGAACTTTCGGTTGCCAAGGGCGTGGGCGTGGCCTCGACGGTCTTGATTGCCTATGGCGCTGCCTATTGGCTGGTGTTTCAGAAAGGTTGGTGGGATGAACAGGGGAGTGATTTCCATTTCGAAAACGATTTTGACTACGCCTTGAACCTGGATAAGTTCGGCCATTTCGCCTCGGGTGTCATGATGGGCGAAACCTTTTACGAAGGCTACCGCTGGGCGGGAATATCCGAGTTCAAGTCTTACTTGTTCGCGGGGCTTTCGGCAATGGCGACCCATATCGCAATCGACGTGAAGGACGGTTATTCGCCGGAATGGGGCTTCAGTATCTTTGATGTGCTCTCGGGGACGCTCGGTGGTTTCTTGCCGATGGCGGAACGTTACATTCCCGTGTTCAAGTATGTAGACCTCAAGTGGAGCTACTGGATCAATACCAAAGCGTATTATAGACAAAGTAAAACAGGCGTGTTTACGGACGACTATTGCAACCAAACTTTCTGGGCGTCATTCAAGATTTACCGTATGCTGCCAAAGGCTGCACGTGCGTATTATCCGAGTTGGCTTGCGATTGCGGCGGGACTCAGTATCGACGAAGGCGTGTTCCTGCACGACAAAAACGTGACCCCACACCGCGAAGTCTATATCGCGTTGGACTATGACCTGGAAGCTTTCCGTCCGCAGAGCCGCATGGCACGCACCATTGTCAAGTACCTGAATTACTTCAAGCTGCCGGCCCCCACCGTGCAAGTTTATCCCGAATTCCACTGGTACTTACTGTATCCGATCAAGTTTTAGTGCTTCCTACAGCCTACTTTCTCTCGTCTCTCGTCTCTCGTCTCTCATCTAAATTTCTACATTTGCCCCCGTATGTTTACGGGAATTATTCAATCTACCGGTGAAATCGTTTCTATTGAAAGTAGGGGCGATGCGCTTTCTATGCGCCTTAAGTCACCGGGCTTCTTTAAAAATTGTAAGTTGGGCGACAGTGTTGCTAACGATGGCGTGTGCCTTTCCATTGAATCTTGTACTGATGATGAGGCAACTTTCTGCCTGATGCACCAGACGGTGGAAAATACGGGCTTCAAGCAGGCCGCTGTCGGTAAGTTGGTGAATTTGGAACTTCCGTGCCGTGCAGACAGCTTTATGGGCGGTCACTTTGTGATGGGCCATGTGGACTGCATTACCGAAGTTATCCAGGTGACTCCGCGCGAAACGGGTGTCGAAGTGGATTTGAAGCTTCCGGCTGACTTGCGTCGCTACGTGATTCGTCGCGGTTCGATTTCGCTCAACGGAATCAGCCTGACGGTCGCCGAAAAGTTCGAAGATTCCATTCGCGTGTGCATTATACCTGAAACCTTGGCCCGCACGAACCTGCGTAACTGGGTTCCGGGTACGATTGTGAATGTGGAAGTCGACATGCTCGGCAAGTATATTGAAAATTATCTGAAGGAACGTGACCTTGCTTAATACGATTGAAGAGGCCATCGAAGATTTTAAGAACGGCAAGTTTTTGATTGTGGTCGATGACGAGGACCGCGAAAACGAAGGTGACTTTGTCATCGCTGCCGAAAAGATTACACCCGAAAAGGTGAACTTCATGCTCCACGAAGGTCGTGGCGTGCTTTGCGCACCGCTCCCGATCAAGCGCTGCCATGAACTGAACCTCACGCGGCAGACCGCCGAGAATACCTCGATTCTGGGGACTCCGTTTACCATCATGGTCGATAAAATTGAAGGCTGCACCACGGGTGTATCCGCTCACGACCGTGCGGCGACGATTCTCGCTCTTTCGGATCCGAACTCCAAACCGAGCGACTTCGGCCGTCCGGGACATATTTCGCCCTTGTACGCCCAGGAAGAGGGCGTACTCCGTCGCGCAGGCCATACCGAAGCGGCTGTAGACCTTGCAAAGCTTGCGGGCCTGCGCCCGGCGGCCGCCCTGATCGAAATCATGAATGAAGACGGCACGATGGCTCGTATGCCGCAGCTTCAGGAAGTCGCGAAGAAGTTTGGTCTCAAGATTATCTCGATTCGCGACCTGATCGACTACCGCCTGAAAAACGAGAAGCTCGTGCAGCGCGTAGCCGCTCCGCATGTGCAGACGAAGTACGGCGACTTTACCGCTTACGCTTACCGTAGCAAGACCGATGGCGTAGAACATGTGGCTTGGGTTGCAGGCAATCCTGACTTCAGCAAGCCTGTGTACGTGCGTGTGCATAGCGAATGCCTTACGGGTGATATTTTTGGTAGCCTTCGCTGCGACTGTGGTGAACAGCTGGCCGCCGCCATGAAGTTCATTGGCGAGCACGGCGGCGTGTTCCTTTACATGCGCGGTCAGGAAGGCCGTGGAATCGGTCTCTGCAACAAGCTCCGCGCTTACGAACTGCAGGAAAAGGGCATGGACACGGTCGAAGCGAACCTGCACCTTGGGTTCAAGTCGGACCTGCGTCAGTACGGTACGGGCGCCCAAATTTTGGCTGACCTCGGCGTGAAGGAAATGCGACTCCTTACGAACAACCCGAGCAAGATTTCGGGCATTACGGCATACGGCCTTAAGATCGTGGAGCGTGTGCCGATCGAAATCAAGCCGAACAAGGAAAACTTGTTTTACCTGCTCACGAAGCAGAAAAAGATGGGACACCAGCTGCATGTAGACGAAGCTGCTGGCGCTGCGTCCGAAACGAATTTGAAAGAGGAAAAGTAAATGGTGAACGAAATCAAGAATTCCCTGAACGGAACGGGCCTCAAGGTGGCTATCGCCGTTGCCCGTTTTAACGAGGTCGTGACGGACAAGCTCCTGGAAGGGGCTGTGCGTCAGCTTGAACTGCTCGGTGTGGCAGACAAGGATATCACCGTCGTGCATGTGCCGGGTGCATTCGAACTCCCGGGCGTGTGCCGTCGCCTCGCTGATAGCGGCAAGTACAGTGCCGTGATGGCGCTCGGTGCCGTGATTCGTGGCGAGACTAGCCACTATGACGTGGTGGTGAACGCTTCTACCGGCGGTATCGCAAATATCGCCGCCGAAGGCAAGCTTCCCGTGATTCTTGGAATCCTCACCACCGATACCGTGGACCAGGCTATGAACCGTGCGGGCCTCAAGGCCGGCAACCTCGGTTCCAGCTGGGCTTCCACTGCTGTTGAAATGGCAAACCTTTACAAGACCATCTAATTATTTAGCGATTCGATTATGAAAGTAAGTTACAGACCCGCTCGCGTATTTGCGATGCAATTGTTGTATGCCATGGAAATTACGGGCCAGACCGCGGGGGAGGCTCTCCCCGGAATCCTTGATGCCCAGCCCCTTCATGCCGAGCAGAAAAAGTTCGGAATGAAACTGGTGGATCTGGTGCAGGCCCATCGTGAAGAACTCGATGAAAATATCAAGGCTGCCGCAGCCCATTGGGATATCGAGCGAATGGCGACGCTTGACCGTATTATCCTCCGTATTGCGATGGTGGAATTGTCCTACGTTGCCGAAACACCGATGAAGGTTGCCATTTCTGAAGCGGTGCAGATTGCTGCGAAGTACAGCACCGACAAGTCTTCGAATTTTGTAAACGGCCTTTTGACGGGCTTTATGCGTAACCGTGGCATGGTTGTCACCGAATCCAAGGAAAACTAAAATGCTCAAAGAAAAATGGAAGAAACATCTCTTTGCCGGAATCGCTAGCTTGGTGGCGCTTGTCGTGTATGTGCTTACGATGGCCCCTACGGTGAGCTTCTGGGATTGCGGCGAATTTGTCGCCTGCGCCAATACGCTTGGCATTCCGCATCCTCCTGGAACGCCGTTCTTTGTGTTCCTTGCCCGTGCGGTAATTATTCTACTCCCGTTCGTAGAAGAAATCGCTAAGCGCGTGAACTACATTTCGGTGGTGAGCTCGGCGGCCACGGTTTACGTGACGGCTCTGTTTGCCTGGGAACTGTTGGCGACCGTCCTCAAGAGCGACGTCCTTGCCGAAAAGATTTCGGATAAGGTGCGTACGGTGGTGCTTGCGACCGCAGCCCTGGTTGCGGGTTTCCTCCTCACTTTCTCGGACACCTTCTGGTTCAACGCGGTCGAAGCCGAAGTTTACGGCATCGCTATGTTCATCTTGATGCTCGTCTCTTACCTCGGCCTCGTTTGGTACAATAAGCGTAACGAAGCCTACAGCGACCGCATCCTTATTTTCATTTGCTACATCGCCTTCCTTGGCGTGGGCGCGCATCTTTATACGATGCTCACGGTGCCTGCCGTATTCGCACTTCTCCTTGTTGCCGAACCTAAGAAAATTGTCGAACGCATTCCTATCTGGATTACGGGTACACTCCTTTGTTCCGTCATCTACATGGTGTCTGCCTTTATTGAAATTTCGTTCGTATGCTTGATCGCCCTTTCGATCCTTTGCCTTGCAAAACCCATCAAGAACAAGGGTGTTCAGCGTAGCATGCGTCTTTCGCTTGCCTTTGCTTTCTTTGCCTTGATCGGCTATAGTACGCACCTCTACATTCCGATCCGTTCGGAACTGAACCCGATTATCGACGAAAACGACCCTGAAATCAATATTCGCGACGAGCAGGGTAACCTGCAGCTCGGTAACCTTTTCAAGGACGAAAACTGGGTTGCGTTCAACAACTTTATCGAACGTAAGCAGTACGGCTCCGAAAGCATGATTAGCCGTGCTTTCTACCGTCGTTCCCGTGTAAGCCACCAGTTCCTCTCGTTCCCGCACATGGGCTACGGTGGATACCAGATGGCTCAGTACCTGCCTTACAAGGTGGGCGACGTGAACTATGCGAACGGTGTCTATACCTTTGATGCTTCCGACAACCAGCCGATCGAACGCTTCGGTATCAAGTTCCCGACGCAGATGAGCTTCATGGGAGATGCGACTCTTCCGCAGTTTATCATGTTCTTGATTCTGAATGGCCTCTTGGTGATGGTTTGCGTGTTCGTTTGGAAACGCAACCGCAATATGGGCGTGTTTGTCTCGGTGCTTTATGCACTTTGCTCGCTTGGCCTGTTGTTCTACATCAACTTTGCCGACGGCACCCGCATGGAACAGCGTGAACACGACTACTGGGTGTCTGTCATGAGCAGGAACGTGTCCGACTTGAATAGTCGCGGCATGGGCATTTCTGCACTTCCGGATCCGAACGAGCTGATCGATATGCGTCAGAATATCGAGTTCACCAAGATCCGTATGGAAAACGTCAAGGCTCGTGGCGGAAACGACGCTCGCCTTGCCGAACTCCAGCGCGAACTCGACGGTTACATGAATTCCGCTGTGTGGCAGAACTGGCAGAAGATTGAAAGTGGCTTTGCCCAGGTGGGAAGCCGCGCCCCGTTCCCGGATGCCGTTCATCTGGAAGTCCGCGAACGTGACTACTTCTATACGCCGGCCTTCATTTTCATGAGCATGATTTACGGTATCGGTGCCGGTATCCTCGTGTTCCTCTGCGCAACGTCTTCGTTTGCGGCCTTTGCAAATCCGGTTGCCGCCCTTCTGGTTGCGGTTTCCTTCCTGATTCCTTGCATTTCGAACTACAAGGAACATGACCGCTCGGGTCTTTGGGTTCCTTGGGACTATGCGTATAACTTGCTGAATAGCTGCCGTCCGAACGCGATTCTTTTCACGAACGGAGATAACGATACCTTCCCGCTGTGGTTCGCTCAGGAAGTTGCCGGCATCCGTAAGGACGTGCGCGTGGTGAACCTTTCTCTGGGTAACACCGACTGGTATATTAAGCAGATGCTCACGAACGAGCCGATTCTCAAGCTCAGCTACGACAAGGCTGCCATTGACCGTGACATGGTGCTTGACAACAGCTCTGCTTCTAACCCGAACCATCAGGTTGCGACTTGGGTGAAGAACGCGCAGCGCCTGATGCCGCAGCTCAAGAACCGTATCGATGCCATGGAAGGTCAGCAGCTTTCTCCGGCCGATTCCGCGAAGCTCATGCAGTTCAAGGTGCATTACCAGGTGTGGGATGCCTTTACCGAATGGGCCGCTCGTACCCGCAGCGGTATGATGCTTACGCAGCATAAGCTGGTGATTGACCTTGCTCTCCAGAACATGGACAAGCCGATTGAAATTTCGACGACCGTCGGTACTTCCAACTTCATGGGACTTGAAAAGTACATGGTGCAGGAAGGCATGGTCTACAATTTTGTGAAGGGTGACCTGAATCCGAAGCGTAATGCCTTCGATGCAAAGTACACGGCGGATCTCATTGATTCCGTGTTCAAGTTCCGTGGCCTTGGAGACGGTACGGCCTATATCAACGACGAAACGATTCGTTTGCTTTCGGGTTATGTGTCGCTTTACCTGCAGATTTCTTTCGATGCCCGCGACAAGATTTCGACGCTTCGCAACAGCCATCCGTTTACGGCTGAAAAGAAGGCTCAGGTGGATAGCCTTGCAGCCTCTGCTGCAAAGTATCTCGAAATGGGTATGAAGCAGTTCCCCTCGGAATGGCGCAATTACTGGGCAGCCGCATTCGTGTACGAAGCAGCGGGTGAAAAGGCTAAGGCTCAGGAAGTGCTGAACCGCGGACTTGAAAATGTTCCGGCATACGAAGAAGGCGGACGTGCACGACTCCTGATGAGTGGCCGTCAGATCGAACAGATGTCCGACGAACCTTTGAAAGTTGAGGAAAGTGCTCCCGCTGAACAGCTCGATTCCGCAGAAAAGGATTCTGCAAAGGAACCTGCGGTTGTTGCAGCGGCAAACTAACAACTTGATTGACGTTTAGAGTTTTGGTAAGAGGTTTTTCATGGATTTGAGTCTTGTCATTCCCGTTAAAGAAGAAAGCGAAAACCTTCCGGAGCTTTTCAAGGAGATTGTTGCGGCAATCGAACCGACGGGATTTTCGTTCGAAGTCATTGTCATCGATGACGGTAGCCGAGACAATACCTGGGAAGTGATTGAAAACATGTCCAAGGAGTATTCCTTTATCCGGGCCTTCCGTTTCCAGTTCAACTGCGGAAAGGCTGCCGGACTTGCTTTCGGTTTCTCCAAGGCACGCGGCAAGTACGTGGCGACTTTGGACGGCGACTTGCAGGACGATCCTCTTGAAATTCCGAAGATGATCAAGATTCTTGAAAGCGGTTACGATCTGGTTTCGGGTTGGAAAATCCGTCGCCTCGATCCGTGGCACAAGACCTGGCCTTCTAAGTTGTTCAACTTGACGGTTTCCATGGTCTGTGGCCAGCGTCTGCATGACTTTAACTGCGGCATCAAGGCTTACCGTAGCTCCGTGGTGCGCTTTATTCACCTGTATGGCGACTACCACCGCTTTATCCCGGTGATGGCCAAGTGGCAGGGATTCCGCATTACCGAAATGCCGGTCGCTCACCGCGCGCGTGTCCACGGTGTGTCCAAGTACGGCGTTTCTCGCCTGGTGTCCGGTTTCCTTGACTTGGTTTCGCTCATGTTTATGCGGAGCTTTGCTTCCAAGCCGCTCCATTTCTTTGGACTCCTCGGTCTCATTTTTATGCTCATCGGTTTTGGCGTTTCGGGCTACTTTGGCTACGAATGGCTGCAGACGGGAGCGCTCCATGTGCGTCCGCTCCTTTTGGCGGGTGGATTCTCGCTAGTGATGGGGGTGCAGTTCATGTCGCTTGGCCTTTTGGGCGAAATGATGAACGGAAGCAAGAAACAGAGCTATCCTGTGGCCGAATCGATTCGAGAAATTGTAGATTTAGGGTAGGAGAAAATAGTTTATGGCGTATCCTAAAAGTTTGGTGATTGTTCCGACCTATAACGAGAAGGAAAACATCCTGCTCATTATGGCGGAAATTTTAAAGCAGAATGAATGTCTTGAAATCCTCGTGGTGGACGATGGCAGTCCCGATGGCACGGGTGATATGGTCGAAGAGGAATCGAAGAAGAATCCTCGTGTGCATCTGATCCGCCGCAAGGGCAAGATGGGCCTTGGTTCGGCCTACGTGACGGGTTTCAAGTGGGCGCTCGAACGCGATTATGAACGCGTGTTCGAAATGGACGCTGACTTTAGCCATTGCCCGACCGACTTGAACCGTTTCCTGGAAACGGCCGAAAGTGCGGACCTTGTACTCGGTAGCCGTTACCAGAATCACCGTATTAGCGTGGTGAACTGGGACCTGCGTCGCCTGATTCTGAGCTACGGGGCAAACGTCTATACCCGCATTGTGACGGGACTTCCGATTAGCGATGCGACGGGCGGTTTCAAGTGTTTCCGCCGCGAAGCCCTGCAGGCCCTGAACCTCGACAAGATGAAGAGCGACGGATACTGCTTCCAGATCGAGACGACTTTCAAGATTTGGAAGAAGGGACTTTGCGTCAAGGAAATTCCTATCGTGTTTACGGACCGTACCCGTGGAACTTCCAAGATGAGCGGCGGCATTATTTCCGAAGCTTTCTTCCTGGTTCTTAAACTCCGCCTAGGACTTGCTTAGCTATGAGGTCGCTTCGCTTTGAGTGATGAGCTTGCCTTGCTTTGCAAGGCTCTGAGTACATTTGCAAAAAGCATTAATCTGAATAACAAACTACTAGGACTCATACCTTAAAGCATCCCATAGGGATGCGAGCTCAACCCCCGAAACCTCTATGTATTCCTGCTCCATCATTATCGTTGCCTATAATTCCTGCGACTTTATCCCTGCGTGTCTAAAGTCTATCCGTGATGCATGCGAAAATGTGGATGCCCAGGTGATTGTGCTGGACAATGGTTCGGAATCGCCGATTCTCCCCGAGATCAAGGCGTTTTTCCCGGAAGTGCAGTGGATTGATTCCAAGGTGAATCTGGGGTTCGGCAAGGGCTGCAATTTGGCCGAAAAGCAGGCGACCAAGCCCTACCTTTTCTTTATCAATCCGGATACGGTTGTTTCCCGCGATTCGTTTACCAAGGTGCTCGACTTTATGGAAGAACACCCCGAATCGGGCACGGTCGGCTGCCGTATCTTGAACGAAGACGGGTCCATTCAGTGGGCATGTCGCCGTTCTTTCCCGACTCCGATTTCGGCAATATCCAAGACGATCGGTCTAGCCTCGTTTTTCCCGAAGAGCAAGCTCTTGGCGAGCTACAATATGACCTACGCCGACCCTGACGAAATGACCGAGGTCGATGCCATTAGCGGTTCGTTCTTCTGCATCCGTCGGGACCTCTACGAAAAGCTGGGTGGGTTCGACGAAGACTTTTTCATGTATGGCGAAGACCTGGACCTGTGCTTTAGGACCAAGGCGGCGGGTTTCAAGAATTACTACACGCCCTCGACCAATATTCTGCATTTCAAGGGACAAAGCTGCCGTACGCGTCGACTGGGGTCTTACGTGGACTTTTACCAGGCGATGATTCTCTATGTCAAAAAGCATAGGGACCAGTACTGGATTCCGATTTTCCTGGTGACGACTGGTATTGTCTTTGCTGCGTTTGTGGGGATGTTCTCGAGGCTGATTCCTAGGTTCTGGAAAATTTTCCTGGACGTGGGTGCGGTTGCCATTGCTTCCCTGTTGACGCTTTCGTATTGCAGGCTTCCGGCAGGGGAGTCCCTGTGGAAAACCGATTTTGTCGACTGGAAATGGCTTGCTGTCTTTGCGGTGATAAACATCGTTCTGCTGGCCTGCAAGGGGGAATACAGCAGCGCAAGCTTGCGGGGCTTTTCGTTCATTAAGACCCTGGTTTCGATTAACCTTGTGGCAAGTGTCGCCTCTTTCTTTTATGACAAGAGCCAGGCGGTGGTTCCTCACTATGGTTTGTTAGCGCTTGGGCTTTTGACCGTTGTATTCTTGATTGCCTGGCGCCGCATTGCATTTTGGATAAACTATTTCTATCGTATTTTTGCAAAAAAACGTCACCGTTCCATTCTGCTCGGCGGCTCCGAAGATTCCCTGCAGTCCTGGTTTGACCGTTACAATGTCATTCCGGGAATTGAAATTCTCGGTTGCGTGAGTGGCGAACCGGAAAAGGTCTCCGAAGAAAACCGCCAGCACCTGCTCGGAAACGTTTCTTCGATGGAATCCATTTGCAACCGTACCGGTTGTCGTGAACTTTTGGTGGTGTCCAACTTGTCGGGGTATCGTGAACCTTTCGACATTCATTGGCTGGATAGTCTCGGTTTACGTGTGTTTTTGCTAATCGGAAACGCCAAAGAGGGCGATTTTGCCCTTGTAAACCTGAAATATTTGCACTAAAACACTAAATCCCTATTTTTTCTTTACTCATTGCACAAAAAGATGTTATTTTTTGTGTAAGTATTTGATTATTAAGGTTTTATGTTCGATACTACTCTTTTGGATATTCTGTGCTGCCCTGAAACAAGGGGTAAGCTTAAGTTGGCGTCTGACGAATGTCTCGCTAAGTTGAACAATGCTATTTCTGCCGGTACGCTCAAGAACGTTGCTGGAGAAACCGTTTCTGACCCCATGACCGAGGCTCTTACGACCGAAGACGGTTCTAGGGTGTATCCTGTACGCGAAGGGATTCCTGTCCTTTTGGCGGACGAAGCAATTTTGCTCTAAGAGGTGATTATGGCGGTAACGTTGGATTCCCTTAAAAAGTCTATTGGTAAGAAAAATGCCAATTCTAGGGCCTTTGCATGGCTTGCAGATCTTGAACGCGAAGCGGGGGATCTGGATAAGGCTTTGCAGAGGGTCGATGGCGGACTTACGCTTTATCCGAACGACGTGGCGGCAATGCTTGTCCGCGCAAAGATCCTGTTCCAAAAGGAAAGCTACGACTCCTGCGTAGAGGAATGCGAAAAGGTCCTGATCGTTGATCCGTTCAACCTGGCTGCGCAGCAGATTATGGGCGACGCCTATGACAAGCTCGAAAACATCGGTGAACGAAACGTCTGCTACCGTCGTCTGCACGACATGGATCCGCTGAACACCTTCTGGAAAGACGAATACGATGTGGTGGTGGGAAGTGTCGCTGCGGCTGCTATGGCCGGGGAAATTTCCGATACCGACTTCAGTATGCCGGGTGAAAACGGCTCGATGGACATGAGCGACGAATTCAAGATGGACGCTCCGTCGGATGAGTTTAATCTGGATGAACCGCAAGCGGCGGAAGGCGCTCCCCAGGGTGAAGATTTCTCTGTGGATGGAGCTGCTGAAAGCGACGATCCGTTTGCCGCCCTTGCCTCTATGATGCCCGGTAGCGATGATGCCGACGATTCTGCCATGGAGGACTTGTCCGCATCGCTTGATTCTGCCCTTGATTCTATCGCGGTGAATCCTCCCGAACAGGAAATGGAAGAATTCCCTGCGGACGAGAACATTTCTGTTAGCGATGTTGGTTCGGCGCTGTCCGACATGTTTGGTCTGGACGATGACCTCGAACCGGAGGAAACGTCTCAGCCGGCCGCATCCGCCGATACGGATATTCCTGAAAGTATTGACGACAGTGCCGAGGCGAATGTGTCGAGCGTATTCAGCTCGACTCCTGTTGAAGCTCCGGCCTCAACCGATTCTGACGAACCGACGACAATCGACAATGCGTTTGACTCCATCTTCGGTGAAGACGAACTCCCCGAAGAAAAGCCGCAGGACGCGGCTCCGGAAACTGCACAGGAATCGGCACAAGACGAAGCCGCCTTTACGCTCGATGAGCCTGCAGCCGAAGAGGGTGGTCTGTTTGAAAAGTCTGCCGATGCCGACATGAACTTGACGGGCGAATGGTCTCCGAGTCCGACTCCGGCAGTCGAAGATAGCTCCGATGAAGTTCTGGACATCGATGCTCCTGCAGAAGCACCCGAAGCAGCAACTCCTGTAGCGGAAGCTCCGGCTGCTGCGGCCGATGAACCGACGACGATCGACAATGCGTTTGATTCCATCTTCGGTGAAGACGAACTCCCCGAAGAAAAACCGCAGGAAACGGCTCCAGAAGTTGCTCAGGAAGAATCGGCACAGGACGATTCCGCCTTTACGCTCGATGAGCCGGCTGCCGAAGAGGGCGGTCTGTTTGAAAAGTCTGCCGATGCCGACATGAACTTGACGGGCGATTGGTCTCCGAGTCCTGCACCGGCAGTCGAAGAAAGCTCCGATGAAGTTCTTGATATCGATGCGCCTGCAGAAGAAAGTCTCTCGCTGGATGAAACGCCCGCAGAAACTCCTGCAGCTGAAGCTTCTGTAGAGGAAGCTCCGGCAGTTGAAACTCCGGCTGCCGTAGCCGATGAACCGACGACGATCGACAATGCTTTTGATTCCATCTTCGGTGAAGATGAACTCCCCGAAGAAAAGCCGCAGGATGCGGCTCCGGAAGCTGCTCAGGAAGAATCGTCACAGGACGATGCCGCCTTTACGCTCGATGAACCTGCCGCCGAAGAGGGCGGTCTGTTTGAAAAGTCCGCGGATGCCGACATGAACTTGACTGGCGATTGGTCTCCGAGTCCTGTTCCGGCGGAGGATGAGGCTCCTGTTGCCGAAACCGCTCCTGCACCGGCAGATGAAGTTCTTGATGTAGCTGCAGCCGATGAAAGCCTTGATCTGGAGGCTCCTGCGGACGAAACTCTTTCGCTTGATGAAACGCCTGCGGAAGAATCCCTGTCGTTGGATGACATTAAACTGGATAACGTTGCTCCTGCTGCCGAAGAATCCACTCCTGTTACTTTGGACGAAATTCCAGCGGAAACGGAAACCGTGGAAACGGCTTCTGAACAGGAAGTTGCCGCTTCTACTGAAGCTCCTGCGGAAACGAAGCCTGCAGACGATGGCTTTAGTGTAGATAGCGCTTTTGATTCGCTGTTTGGAACCGAAGACGATATTCCCGAAGAAAAACCGCAGACTGAAAATGTTGAAGAAGCCCCTGCAGAAGAATCGGCTAGTCTTGCGGAACAGGTGAATCAGGCTGAATCCGAACTCGAAATGCCCGAAGTCAAGGAAGAACAGTCCGATATTGCAAAGGAAATGGGCGGTGCTTTCGCTTCGATGTTCGGCGACGACGACGATCTGGATTTGCCTGTTTCTAAGGGAGAAGCCGAAGCTCCGGCGGAAAATAGTCAGGAAGCGACCGGTGCCTTGATTGAAGAATCTTTTGGAAAGGCTAGCGAAGACGAAATCTCTGATGATCTGGATGCTTCGTTCGATAGCTTGTTCGGAAAGGACGATAGTCTGGAAGAAGACCTTACAGTTCCCGCCGAAGAAAAGCCTGCCGCAGAAACTCCTGCTGCAACGGGAATGGCGACGGAACAGCCGAAGGATCTGGATTCCCTGGAATCCGAAGTTTCCGGTGCGTTCAAGGGACTTTTCGATATGGATGACGACGCTCTTCCCGAAGAAAAGCCGTCGAACAATGGTGTCGATTTCTTGATGTCCGGAGATTCCGATGATGAAATTTCGGCCGGTCTTATCAATAATCCCGATGCTCCCCTTGACCGTGGCGCTCACGATTTGGATGAAAGTCTGAATACCCGGACGCTTGCTGAAATTTATTTCGATCAGGGACTTTATGGCAAGGCTCTTGAAATTTACAAGGATCTGGTACAGAAAGAACCTGAAAACGAAGATATTGCTGCCCGTATGGCTGAAGTCGAAAAGCTGTATAACGAAAAGTTCGGAGGCAATGCCTAATGGCTGAACAGCAACCGCAGCTGCGTATTGAAAAGCTGCTTCGCGAAATGGTGAACCGCAATGCGTCTGATATGCATTTGCGCGTAGGTGTTCCGCCTGTATACCGTATTAACGGTGCCTTGCAGCGTCCGTTCGATATTCGTGTCGATTCCTTGATGATGGATTCCTTCTTGGATGATATCATGAACCGCGACCAGAAACAGCGCTTTGAAGCGAATAAGGAATGCGACTTTGCCGTGGGTGCCCGCGATATGGGCCGTTTCCGTGTGAACGTTTTCCGTCAGCGTGGAACGATTGCTGTTGTGATCCGTCACATTAAGGCGAAGATTCCGGCATTCGAAGACCTGCAGCTGCCCGAAGTGATTCGTGACATGGCCTTAACCAAGCGCGGACTCGTGCTTGTGACGGGTACGACGGGTTCGGGTAAGTCGACAACGCTTGCTGCCATGCTGGACTACATTAACCAGCAAGAAGCGGTGAACATCATTACGGTCGAAGACCCGATTGAATACCTTTACCGCGACAACAAGGCGATTATTTCTCAGCGTGAAATTGGCGTGGATACGCTTTCGTATGCAAACGCCCTGCGTGCCGCCCTCCGTCAGGACCCGGATGTGCTTCTGGTGGGCGAAATTCGTGACCTTGAAACCATGCAGATTGCCATGACTGCTGCCGATACGGGCCACATGGTGTTTGCGACGATTCATACCACGAATGCGACCGAAACGATTCACCGTGTGCTTTCGATGTATCCGCCGCACCAGCATGACGAAATCCGCTTGCTGCTTTCCGAAGTGCTTGCGGGCATTATTTCGCTCCGCTTATTGCCGACCAAGGATGGTAACGGGCGAGTGCCTGCTGCCGAAATCCTGGTGAATACGGCGGCCATCAAGGAATACATCGAAGACAAGGACAAGAACGACCTGATTGAACAGGCTATTGCCGAAGGCCACATGCAGTACCGTAGCCAGACCTTCGACCAGGCGCTCCTGAAACTTTACGAAGAAGAAAAGATTTCCCTTGAAACGGCTATGAATGCGGCGACGAACCCCGATGACTTCGACCTTAAGATTCGCGGTATTTCGGGTACTTCTGAACGTGGCTGGATGTAGTTTTTCGGAAAGTCCTTTTTTCGAAGAAATTCTTTTCATTTACACCCTTCACAAAGGGTGTAAATTTTTTTAAATTTGGCGCCGTCTTAAGAACGGAGTGCCCATGCCCAATATTCACGCCAAAGAATCCCTCCAGAGTTTCCTCGCTGGCGTCAAGACGACCATTACCCCTGAACTTTTCCGCACGGTACGCAGAGGCTATAACAAGAAAAGCTTCATCAGCGACCTGATGTCGGGCCTCATCGTGGGCATTCTCGCGCTTCCGCTTGCGATTGCGTTCGCTATCGCCTCGGGCGTGGGTCCGGAACAGGGCCTCTACACGGCCATCATCGCTGGTTTCGCCATTTCTTTCCTGGGCGGTTCCCGTTTCCAGATCGGCGGCCCCACCGGCGCCTTCATCGTGATCGTCTACGGCATCGTGAGCCAGTACGGTTACGATGGCCTTGCCTCGGCAACGCTCCTGGCCGGTATCCTCCTGATTATTTTCGGCCTCGCGAAATTCGGTGCCATTATCAAGTTCATTCCGTTCCCGGTGACCGTGGGCTTTACCGCGGGTATTGCGATTATCATTGCGCTTGGCCAGGTGCCAAACTTCTTCGGCCTGCGTTTTTTGGCGAAGGATCCGGCCGATGCCGTGGGTAAGATCAAGCTTTACGCCTCTTCGCTCGATACCATCAACATTTACGCGGTAATTGTGGGGCTTGTGGCGCTCGCCGTTTGCATCTTGTGGCCGAAGATTACGACGAAGGTTCCCGGTTCCCTGATTGCAATTATTGTCGCTACGGTCATGGTGAAGGTTCTTGGCTGGGATGACCCGATCAACGGTCACGGCGTGGTGACTATCGGCATGAAAAACCACATCCCGAGCGGTTTCCCGATGCCGCACCTGCCGAATATCAGCCTCGAAATGATGCAGAAGGTGTTCCAGCCTGCTTTGACGATCGCTATTCTCGGTGCCATTGAATCGCTGCTTTCTGCCGTGGTGGCTGACGGTATGACCTCGACCAAGCACCGTTCCAATACCGAACTTTTTGGCCAGGGTGTCGCGAATATCCTTTCTCCGATGTTTGGCGGTATCCCGGCTACGGGTGCCATTGCCCGTACGGCGACCAACATCCGTAACGGTGCCGTGAGCCCGATTTCGGGCCTGGTGCATGCGGTGGTGCTCCTCCTCATTATGCTCGTGCTCGGCAAGTACGCCGAAATGATCCCGATGGCAGCCCTTGCCGCCGTGCTTTTCCAGGTGGCCTTCAATATGTGCGGCTACCGCAGCTTCATCAAGATGTTCAAGGCTCCGAAGAGCGACGTTATCGTGATGCTTGTGGCCTTCTTCCTCACGGTGATTATCGACCTTACGGTTGCGATTGAAGTCGGCGTTCTCCTTGCCGCGGTGCTCTTTATTAAGCGCATGAGCGACGTTTCCGAAATGGAAACGGTGACGGAAGCCCTCAAGGAAGACGACGAAGAAGCCGCCCACAACGATCTCAGCCGCCAGGTGCCAAAGGGTGTGGTGGTGTACGAACTCGCCGGTTCCCTTTTCTTTGGTGCGGTGGACAAGTTCAAGGACACCATGGCCCGCATCTCGGACAAGCCGAAGATCCTTATTCTGCGTATGCGTAGCGTGTCTAGCATCGATGCCGCCGGTATCCAGATGATCGAGGACCTGCTGAACCGTTGCAACCGCGAAGGGACGCAGCTCTTGCTGTCGGGCGTGCATGCCCAGCCGGTGGTGGCGCTTACCCGTGCAGGCGTCCTCAAGCAGCTTGGCGAAGAAAACGCCCTCGGTAACATCGACGCGGCCCTCAACCGTGCCCGCGAACTCCTCGGACTTCCGATTGTCGATACCTCGCACGAAAAGCAGCAGGCCCCGACGGTGTCTTGGGAAAGAAACCTCGACAAGCCGTGGATGCCTGAAGAATCGAACGCCGCGATTGCCGAAGAGACACCGGAAGTCATCGCTGAAAAGATGATGGACGAACCCGTCGTGAAAATCGAAGAAAAGTAACTCGGCATGCCTGCAGTGTCGTAGGTTAGATGCTGAATGGTGCCCGTGACTTTGCTGTGCGAAGGCGGGCTTTTTCTATGGTGAAAATCTTTTCTATTTTATAGCTTATGGCAAAGAAGAAAAAAGTTTGGAAGTCGCCGGCGATGGCTCAGGCCATGCGCAGCAAGGAAGATAAACTTCGTGAAACGCTTACGCAGATTGTGAGCGGACAGAGCCGGCTTTTACACCGCCCCGATGATTTGTACGAGGCGATTGCGAACGGCATCGACGAAATCGAAAATTTCAAGAATCCGAAGGATCAGCTGGAACTTTTGGCGTGGACGCTCCGTGCGGACTTTATTTCGTTCAAGGCGGACAGCGACGAAGAAAAGGAATACTGGGACAATCTTTTTTACGATGCGGGAACGTTCTTTGTGGAACTGGCCTCGCAGTATAGCGATAAGGACTATGTGGCGGACTTGGTTCACGACTTGGCGATGCGCCATGTGGGGGGCGAGGGCCGTTCGGTGGTGTTCCTGAGTGTCGAAGAAATTTTGCCCAGGGAACGTGCACAGGCCTTGCTCGAAGAATTGATCAACAAGGTCACCGAAGTCGATCAGGGAAACCGTGAAGACATTCTGGATGCCATTTGCGACATGGCGGACTCTATCAAGGATGCGGCGAACTTTGCGAAGGCAGCACTCCTCAAGGATCCGGACAAGAGCAACGCAACACTCATTGATATTGCCAATGCGCAGTTCATGGCGGGGAATATCGAACTCGCCAAGCAGTGGCTCGGCGATGTCCGTAACCCCGGCTCCGAAGACGAAGAGGCGTACCTCGATTTGCAGGCGGCGATTGCCGACAAGGAAGGCCGCAAGTCTGACTGCATCAAGATTGCGCGTACCTTGTACGAAACCTTCCCGAAGGTGATTAACCTCGGACGCTTGGCGGCGTTCTTGCCCGAAGCGGATGCGGACCGCGTTCTCAAGGAACATGAACAGTTCCGCAACGGCAATACCGCTGACTTGGAATTTATGCAGTTGCTCGCTTCGATGAAGCGTTATGAACAGCTATCGGGCTACGTGACCCGTTTTGAGAAGGACTTGACGACTCTCGATGCCGAAGAACTGACGGGGCTTGCCGATTCGATTGAGCATGACGGGCAGAAGGCTTTGGCCGACCACATTCGCGACTGGATTGTGGAAGAACCCGAAGACGCGCAAGCCTTTGACGATAAGGATTAAAACTATTCCAGCAGCAGTTCCTGCGGGATAGCGCCTTCGATAACGAGGAGTCGCCGCTTGAGGTCGAGCCCCAGGGCGTAGCCGACCAGGCTTCCGCCCTTGCCCACCACGCGATGGCAGGGAAGGATAATCTGTAGCGGGTTCGCGCGGAGGGCGGCGCCCACGGCACGTGTGGCGCGGGGCTCTCCAACTGCTTCGGCCACCTGCTGGTAGGTGCGAGTTTCTCCGTAAGGAATCTCGGCGATGGCCTCCCAGACTTTTTGCTGGAAATCGGTGCCGTACACCTTGAGCGGGAGCGAAAATTCGTGAAGCTTTCCGGCCAGGTACAGGTTCAATTGTTGCACCGCCTTGCGGTAGGCGCGAGCCACCGTCGAAGATAATGTCTGAACCATATCCGGCTCGGCATAGGCGCAGGCCTGAACCGAACTCGGAACGCCTTCTCCCGTATAGCGCAGGCTACACAGCTTGGATTTTTCAAACACGAACGTCCACTGCCCCCACAAGTTGCGGTGCGCAATCGTCGTGAATCTTGAATCCGAGAAGTTCATGGTATGAATATAAAAAGGTGTCGGGTTTCAGGCAACAGGTTTCTCAAAAGGGATCAGGTTCAGGCGACTGGTTTCAGAAAAAATTATATTTCTCCACAATTCTTTCATCAGAGGTGTTTTGTTTATGCTTGGAAAGAAAAATACGATGTTTTTAATTGGTCTCCTGTTTTTGTTTGCCTGTTTTGTCGCTTGCGGCGATGACTCGGGTAACAATTCAACAGATAAGGAACTCCAAGAAGAGATTGAAAGTTCCTCTGATGAATCTATTTCGTCCAGTTCTATTTCGCAAAAAAAGAATAAATCCTCTTCTAGCGAAGTCGAAAAGAATACCAAAGCTAGTTCAGGTAAAGAAAGTGAAAAAAATGTTTCGAGTAGCAGCAAAACTGGAGATAAAAAAGCCTCAAGTGATAGTAAGTCTTCTGGAATAGATGAATTGTCCAGTTCGTCGAGTTCAGAGAAAAATTCTGCACAAAGTAGTTCTAGCAAGAAAAATAAGGGGCAAATACAAAAGAGCTCTGTGACCGATTGGCGCGATAATCATACTTATAAGACTGTCAAAATTGGCAATCAGGAATGGTTTGCCGAAAACCTAAATTACGATGATCGGAAGTCTATTTGCCCGATGCATGACGCTGCAAATTGCGATGCTTATGGACGTTTATACACTTTTGATGGTGCGGAAAAGAAATCGGATATTTGGAGTGTTTGCCCAGAAGGCTGGCATGTTCCGGATTCATTGGAATGGATGGAATTATTTGATTATGTGTCTAAACATAACGAGGGTGAAGGTATTGCTGTGAGCCTAAAGGCCAAGGACGGTTGGTATGCGGAGGGGGATTCCGTTCTTGTTGAAGGAGATGGATATCATGGTTTTGTAGAAAGTTTAGATTCCTTAAGAATCGGAGCCCAAAAAGGAACGGATCGATTTGGCTTTGCCGCTCTTCCGGCGGGCGTTTGCTGGGATAATGGTTGTCATGTGGGGGATGACGCCCGTTTTGTTGTCAAGTATATTCTTATGGAGGATCGTGGATGTTATGGAAATGGTGGATTCAAATTTGCTTTTGATAAAAATGACGTATTTTATGATGAAGATGTAACCTATTCCTATAGTTCGGTGCGATGTGTCAAGGACCCTGTCATAAAAATTGATTCAATGCCAAGACTTGCCGTTTTTGATTCAAAGGTATGGATGGTTGAGGATTTGTCCCATAATGGTTCGACAGAGTTCTCGATTGAAGAAGCCGTTGTTGCTTGCCCCGAAGGATGGCGCTTGCCTAAGTCCGATGAGTATGATTCGGTTGCTAGAAAATGTCTCTTTGATAGCTTTTTTGAAAATAGTGGGGATTTCTTCTTTTATGGTTTTGAAGATCAACCCATTGGTGTAAAAATGCATATTGAAAAAATGTCTACTGAAAAATGTAGTCAATGGTCTTATGTGACACCATATTATTCTGCCCCCAAGCATGTTCGCTGTATCTCTGAGTGGTCTTATAAAACAGTGTCAGGTTGTTCTTGCACGGCATCGAAGTATAATCCAAAAGATAGTTCTATTTCGTGGAAAGTTTCGGGCTGTAACGAAAACAATTCTAAAATTGAAAAATATGCATGGAAATTTGGCGAAAATAGCGCTGATGTGAAAATCTCAGGTTCAAAGGCGATAAAAAAATTCAAGCATAATGAGCTGGTGACTCCTGCGGTACACGTTATAAGTAATTTGTCTGTTCCAGGGGCAACCTTTGAAGACTCTTTATTGTTGGATTGTTCCGCTGGAGTGGGAACACCTGCAGATACGATATTATTTTCTGATAATGATGTTTCTGTTTTTGTGCCTACAGGGAAAAATTTTGTTGCGAAAAAGAATGTTAAATGTGCTTATGCTACTTATGTAACTGTAAGTTGTAATCCAATTGATATACAAGATCAGGATATTTTTATAAAGATTGCTGATAAATTGTACGAAGGAGAGTGGGGAAAGATTACTGCAAAGGTTGAGGAGCTGTGTGAGGAGGATGTCTTTAGCATCGAGGCTTCTGCAAATATGGAATGTAGTCTGCACCTTTTTTAAAAAGTTAATGTAAATAACTCTAGGAACTATAGTCTATTAACGAGTAACGACTTTCTATTTACTACTTTTCTGCATATGGAATCTTACTTTTTTATCGGTGTAGCGGGCGTAGGCATGAGTGCCATCGCCCAGTATCTTGTTGGCAAGGGTGTTGCAATTAGCGGTTCTGACCGCCAGTTCGGTGAGTTTTTGGCAGGCAAGTGCGAAAAGCCTCTTGTCATGACTCAGCTCGAAGAATGTGGAATCAAGTGCTTTGCACAGGATGGTTCTGGTGTCGTAGAAGGCCTGAATGCGGTGGTGGTGAGTACCGCCATCGAAGATACGAACCCGGACCTCAAACGCGCCAAGGAACTGGGAATCCCGGTAATGCACCGTAGCGAAATGCTCGCGAAGATTTCAAAAGAGGCGAAGACCATCGCCGTTTCGGGCACCAGCGGAAAGTCCACCGTGACCGCCATGATTTATCATATTCTGCAATACGCTGGTCTCCAGCCGTCGGTCATGACGGGGGCGGGCCTTGTGAACTTGCAGAAAGAAGGCAAGATCGGTAACGCCGTGAGTGGCAAGGGGCAGTGGCTTGTGGTCGAAGCAGACGAAAGCGACGGAACGCTCGTGCGCTACGAACCTGAAATAGGCCTGATTTTGAATGTGGACAAGGACCATAAGGAATTGAGCGAACTCCAGGAAATCTTCCTCAAGTTCAGCCACAACATTCTCGATAACGGCAAGATTCTGATTGTTAACGACGCGCATCCGCTGGCCAAGAAGTTCAGCGCCGGTCGCGAATTCGATTTTGGTTTTGAAAATTATGTGGGTGTGCAGGGCACGGACTTCAAGTCTGTCGGAACCTCGATTCAGTTCCGCGTGCGTCACCAGGCAGAACTCGTGAAGTTCGTGGTGCCGCTCCCGGGCAAGCACAATATGGAAAACGCCCTGGCTGCAACGGCAGCCGCACTCCGCGCAGGAGTAACGCTCCATACGTGCGCCGACGCCCTAGCCACATTCCCCGGCGTGTTCCGCCGTCATCAGATTTTAGGAACGTTCAATGGCGTGACGCTGGTGGATGACTTTGCCCACAATCCGGCGAAGATTGCCGCGAGCATCAGGAGCGCGCAGGACTTTACCGAAGGCCGCGTTATCGCCTGGTTCCAGCCGCACGGTTTTGGCCCCACGCGATTCCTGCGCAAAGACCTTGTGGAATTTATCGCGAAGACGCTCCGCCCCAAGGACTTTGCAGACGATCGTGAAAACGATGTGATGTTCTTCAGCCAGATTTACTACGCCGGCGGCACCGTCACCCGCGACATTAGCGCCGGTGACCTCGCCGATGACCTGCTCCTCAAGGGCTGCGAAGCCATCTACATCGAAGACCGCAACGAATGTGCCGAGAAAATGGTGGAATACGCCCAGCCCGGCGACACCATCCTGCTGATGGGCGCGCGCGACCCGAGCTTGCAGGCCTTTGCGCAGCATGTGCAGGAGCTGCTAGAAGATAATCTGATGTAACTCTTCGATGAGTCGGTGTCTTGCTTTTATAATCCGAGGATTTTCTAATGATGAAAAATTTTCGCGCCTTTGCAACATTTTCTCTCGTCTCTAGTCTTTCGTCTCTCGTCTTTTTCTCGGCTTGCGGTGAATCTACTACCACCGAAAAAATCGTGGAAGTGGCAACCGGCGGCACCGAAATTGTTTCTTCGGTGAAAGACCTCCCCAAATGCACCAAGAGCAATCAGGGCGAACAGGCGCTTGTGAAGGGCGAATCGTCGGTACGTGTCTGCGTAGACGGCAAGTGGTTTGCGACAGTCGCGAAGGATACTTCTTCTGCCGATTTTAGCAGCATGACCAAGGAACTCAAGGACAAGAGCGGCCTCAAGATTATCTGTAACGGCGATAGCATTGGCGTGGTGTTGAACGGCGCAAAGGGCGAACAGGGAGAGCAAGGCGTACAGGGGCTTCAGGGTGAGCCTGGTGTTGCCGGTAAAGATGGTGCCGATGGCGAACAGGGAATTCAAGGTGAAAAAGGCGAACAAGGAGCTCAGGGTGAAAAAGGTGATTCCGGTGCTGCAGGAAAGAATGGTACGAATGGCTCGAATGGAAAAGATGGTTCCGGTTGCACGCTAGCCCAGAAGGGGACTAAGGTTACGATTACCTGCGGTGAAAAATCGACGACGATAGATATCGGCTCGGGGAGTGGCTCGGTTGTGGATACTGTTGAACTCGACTCTGAAAAAGTTTCTGTTTCGCTCGATTCCGTTTCGGGCGTATCGCAGAAGGGACCGTTCCTTTCTGGTTCCAAGGTGCAGGTGAAGGAACTTGAAAGCGGTCGCACCTTGGCTCAGACGGGTAACAATTTCGATGGAAAAATTTTGAATGATAAGGGCGAATTCAGGATTCCCTCGCGCATGATGGTGAGCCAGTACATGATGCTGGAGGCCTCGGGGTACTACCGCAACGAAGTGACCGGCGAAGAATCGAAATCGCCGTTAACTTTGTTTGGCGTGACGAACGTGCTGCTTGGCAATGTTGTGAACATCAACTTGCTCACGCATCTGGAATACGAGCGCGTCATTTACTTGGTGGTTCACGAAAAGATGACCGTTAGACAGGCGAAGGATCAGGCGCAGAAGGAAATCTTCGGCTTGTTGGATATCGATGCGACGGGCTTCAGTAATTCCGAGCGGTTGAGCATCGCGGGTAGTTCCGATGAAGATGGTGCGCTTCTCGCGTTTTCGATTATGTTCCAGGGTGACCGCACAGTGGCTCAACTTACCGAACTTTTGACGAAGATTTCGACGGACATGGAAAAGGACGGCACGTGGGACGATGCCAAGACTCGCATGGACATTGCGGACTGGAGCGCCGATGCCGATTCTTCGGGACGTCTCGCAACGATACGCCACAACGTGGCTACCTGGGGACTTTCTGCTATGGTTCCGAATTTCGAACAGTATGTGCGCCATTTCTGGACAACGGAATACGGCCTCGATAGCTGCAACGCCAAGAACAGCGGTGTCGTGAAGGCGGCTACAGCAGGCAAACGCAAAGGATCCAAGACGCGTTATATTTGCAAGGATGTCGATGGCCTTGGCGATATGCGCTGGGTAATTGCAAACGATTTTGAAAAGGATACGTACCAGTGGAAAGCGGGTAAGGACGGTGCCGTAAAGGTCGGCTCCGTAACGGAAACGAAGTACTACTTGTACGATGCTGTTGCCAAGGAATGGCGCGACGCCTCTGTGGTTGAACAGGTTCTAGGCGGCTGTATTGAAAGTGTCGCTGCAAACATTAACAAAAATACGGGATTTGTGAACAGCTATTGGTACAAGTGCGAAGACCGCGAATGGGGTCGCACTACAGCTTACATCGTGGATACGCAGGGCTGGGTGCCCGGCAGTGACGGCGATGTCCAGAAAGGTGATAGCACCGATGCCTACTATGTGTTTGACCTTGCCGAGAACCAGTGGCGTGATGCTAGTTACAACGATGTGAATCTAGGGCTGAAAGGCTGCACTACGAACCGTACCGGTGAAATGGGCCGTTCCAAAAAAGATAAGAGATACTATAGTTGCGCCACGGATCACGCCTGGATGCAGATGGTCGACAAGGTTGCCTACAATACTGTCGATTACGACTGCGACAAGGAAGGTAAGATGGTGACGGGCATTGTCGATACCAAGACATACTTTGTTTGTGATGCGGGAATCTGGCGTGAGGCGACTACAAATGAAGAACAAGAGGGCATGGCCTGTACTGCAGCGATGAACGGAGTCTTTAACGAAGATTCTACCCGCATATGCGAAAATAGTGGATTTAGGGATGCTTATGTTTATGATTTTGAAGTCGGTGTCAAGGATTATTTCAATCCTGAAGTTGAATACGGAACGCTAAAAGATAAACGTGACGGTCGCATTTACAGGACCGTGACGATTAACGGCATGACCGTGATGGCGGAAAACTTGAACTATGCCGATGAAGGGGCGCATAGTTACTTGATTGAAAATAACTCGTGTTACAATAATGATTCTACAAACTGTCTGAAAGGTGGACGCTACTACACCTGGACTGCGGCGATGGATATAGACTCCAAGTGGCAGGAGGCCTCAGTGCCGGCAGGGACTATCAAAACCCCGCATCAGGGAATCTGTCCTGATGGCTGGCATATCCCGACGGTCAGTGAATGGTACCAGTTGCTCTCTAGTGTTGATTATACTGCGCAACAGGCACTTGGCAATGTAGAATGGAAGAATGCAACGAATGAAAGTGGTTTCTCCGCGCTCCCAGTCGGCTACTGTCGCTCGGGTGGTTTCAACTGTTTCTACTCTAATGCCGACTTCTGGAGTGCATCTGAGTATAGTAGTGGTGAAGCCTCCTACGGTTACATAGGGGCAGATGAAGCGCGTGTCTACAATAATTTAAGAAAGAACAACAGACTCTCTGTTCGTTGTTTCAAGGACTAAATCTTCAACATTCCATAAAATAAAACCCTGCGCTTTTATACACAGGGTTTTATTATATAGGGTGATGCGTTTTGGGCGATGCGTTATGTTTTAGCCTTACAAACTTTCGTGTTTGCTCATGCAGTGTAGGCTACCGCCTTCTTCGATTACGGTGCGGCAGTCTAGGCCAATCACCTTGCGGTCGGGGTATACGCTTTCGAAGTAGGCCTTGGCCTTGGCGTCGTTGGGCGACTTGTACTTCGGGAAAATGATTGCCCCGTTTGCATAGATGTAGTTCATGTAACTGGCCGGGAGAATTTGGCCGTCATCGAGCTTACGTTGCGGCGGGAGCGGCAACGTGTCGACTTTCGCGGACTTGCCGTAGTGGCTCTTGAGCCAAGTTTCAATCAAGTACTTCGCTTCGGTCAGAATGACGTTGTTCGGGGAACGTTTGTCGGTCGCTTCGCACATCACGATGCGGTCTTTTGCAACAAAGCGTGCCACGTTGTCGATATGACCGTCGGTGTGGTCGCCGTGGAGCCCGTGGGGGAGCACCAGCATGTCGCGCAGGCCGAAAGCCTTGCAAAGCGCCTTGACTACATTCTTCAAGTCCTTTTCTGCGTTACGATTCTTGCCAATCAGGCAGTCCAGCGTAGTAATGCCGAGACCGTCTCCGTTGACTTCGATTGCGCCGCCTTCAAAGATGTAGGGAACGCTAGCGCCTTTCTTGTATTCAAAAATTTCAGCGATGTGTGCAGGAATCTGGTTGTCGTTTTTCCAGGGCGGAAATTTTGCACCCCAGGCGTTAAAGACGGTTTCCGAAACAATCGTTTCTTTGCCCTTTTTCAGAAAAAACGGACCGTAATCGCGAATCCAGATGTCGTCTGTTTTAATGGTGAAGAAACTCGCGGGGAAGGGACGGTCGGCTAC
Organism: uncultured Fibrobacter sp.; assembly: GCF_947166265.1. Lineage (NCBI taxonomy): Bacteria > Pseudomonadati > Fibrobacterota > Fibrobacteria > Fibrobacterales > Fibrobacteraceae > Fibrobacter > uncultured Fibrobacter sp. Next base: position 40,272 of record NZ_CAMVDO010000015.1, read on the forward strand.
GGCGTATTTTTCTTCGGTGGTGAGAAAGTTCTTTTTCGGAACAAGGACGTTCACCGGTTGAAATTCGCTGATGGTGCGGATAAGTTCTATATAGAACTTGCGGATCATTTCGCCGCGCTTTCCGTACCAGTTCTTTTTGTTATGCGGAAAGGCGAGCCATGTGGCCGCTTGTTCTTCCCATTCGGCGGGGTAACGTACATTTGTTTTCGTCATAAAAATATCTCTCGTCTTTCGTCTCTCGTCTGTAGGGCGAAGCCCGTTCTACTTATCGCACCAGATTTTCAGGATGTCCCCGTAGAGGTCTACGCGGCGGTCGCGGAAATGCGGCCACCAGCGGCGATTCTCTTCGGTTTCCTTCAGGTCTATCTCGACGATGCTTGTTCCGAGAAAATCCACGTCGTTCTTGTGGAGAATGTATCCGTCGGGGGCGGCAACGAAAGAGGTTCCCCAGAAGGTGAGTTCGCCTTCGGTACCGATGCGGTTTGCCGAAAGAACGAAGGTGCGGTTTGCAATCGCGTGTCCGCGCATCACCGTGACCCAGCTGTCCTGCTGACGCGGGTAGATTTCTGCGGGTTCCGATTTCATCCAGCCGATAGCGGTGGGGTAAATCAGAAGGTCTGCTCCCTTGAGGCTCATAATGCGAGCCGCTTCGGGGAACCACTGGTCCCAGCAAATCAGGACGCCGAGCGTACCGGCGCTCGTCTTGATGGGTTCAAAGCCCGTGTCGCCCGGAATAAAGTAGTACTTTTCGTAAAAAGCCGGATCGTCGGGGATGTGGCTCTTGCGGTAAAGGCCAGCAATAGAACCGTCGCGTTCAAAGACGAATGCACTGTTGTGGTAGATGCCGCGGGCGCGTTTCTCGAAGAACGGGAAAACGATTACCGCGTTGATTTCTTTTGCGATGCCTTGCCACTGCTTTACGAGCGGACTATCCTTTTCGATAGCCATGTCAAAAAAGTCGGCATTTTCTTCGAACGGGAAATACGGCGTATGGAACATCTCGGGGAGTACGACCAGGTCGATTCCCTTGCCCTTGAGCGCAAGCGCCTGCTCCACGTACCATTGGTTATTGGTCTCGGTGTTGCCCGTCCACTTGCCCTGCAGTGTTGCTGTCTTGATTTTGTTCATTTTGCAAATCTTTGTTGTTCAGTTTTAGAAACCAATAATCTTCGCTATTGATAGAACTCGCGTTAAGAATCGGATCATTTTCTAAATCGTTCATATTTTAAATATAGAAATTAGCGGAGTGTATCCCGCACAAATCCATTTTCGGGAACGTCACTTAAGACCTCGAATGTTCCCGAGCCGATAACTGCTCCATTCTTGTAGGCGACTTCGACACGGTACTTGCCCGGGGGCGTGTTCTTTTTGCGGGTGAATGTCCTGAATCCGGATTCGCGGCCTCCGTTGATTGTCATGCGGCTTGACGAAATGCGGTCTGTAAGCGAGTAACGTCCTGTTGTCGGATTCTGGTAGTACCATAGGTATTCCAGTTCCGCCTTGAGTTCGGCAGGGGCGTAAACGGATGTTACAAAGTAAACTTCGGAACTGTCGACGCGGTGGACGGTAGGTATCATGAGTCCAAGAGACTGCATGAATGTGGGGGCGTCTGCATCGCAGCTGTAGCTTGCCTTGTCAAAATTCTGGCAGGCGATTTTTTGCTTGAGTACCAGCGGCACGGGGGGCACCCAGTTCATGATATAGGCGACCACGAGCAAGACGCTGATGATAGCTGGCGCGATAAGGATTGTCTTTTTACGGTGCGACATCTTCCAGATAAAAAGGCACATGCCAAATGAAATCAGCGTACTCAGGAAAAACCAGATAAATCCGATGCGGTGAACCAGGTGCGGAATCGCGAAGTTCATGAACATAGTCCCGAGCAGGCAGAAAAAGGCGAGGCTTACGCCGAAACTTTCGTACTTCTTTTGCAGAAATTCGTTGCCGACCAGGAGAATTGCTAATAAAATAACGAGAAGGAACGAGGCGAGCGAACCGCTGCTCTTGAAATAGCAGACGACAAGGGCGCTGAACAGACCTCCGAAACAGAACTGTACCGCCCAGGTAAAGCGTTGTTTCCAGGCTTCGCTCCATTCGCGGTCCAAAAAGCGGTGGTTTACGACAATGGCGTTTTCGGGAATGGCGGTCGATTCGTAGCCGACGTTCTTTGCGAATTTTGAGGCGGCCCCCTTGGCCTTGACGGCAGCATCTTTCGCTTCGGTCGCAGCTCGGTTCGCGGTTTCCTTCGCTTTGGCCGTGGCGATCGCCTTTGCCTTGGCGGCGGCTTCCATGGCTTCGGTTGCGGCGCGGTTTGCCGCTTCCTTTGCTCGTACGGGAGTCTTTTGGGCTATAAAATTGGCTGCACGTCTGAAACGAGATTCCGCTGTCTTTGTTTCAGGGGTTTCCTCGGGGGTGGAGGCCTGCTTTTCATCGTTTTTTTTCGCGGCTACAGGCTCCACCTTTGGGAGCGATTCTGCTTTCTTGGCTGGCTCTGCCACGGGGGCGCTTACTTTCGGGGCCTGTTTCTGTTGGCTCTTGGCGAGAGCCTGCAGGCGTTCCTTGGTCCAACCTTCGGGGTGCTCCAGTTGTGCAGAAAGGAGCAGAACCAAGATAAGTGCTCCCGTATAGTAGGCGAGTAGAATCAAAATGTCTGTGCCATACACCATTTGTCCAAGGGTGATGGAGTCCCAGGTGAAACCGCCTAGAAAGGCTATTGCCGGAAAAAACTTCTCTAATTTTTGAACGGAGGGCTTTGCCCTAAGCTTGTCGACAAATTCCATGTCTACAAAATACAAAAAAATGAAGCCTCCCTAATTTACTATCTTTTTTAGCGATGGATAAGATTAAAGATTTTTTAGAAAACTGGATGAACCATTTGATGGATCATTCCTTTCTTCAGCGCTTTTTGCTTGCGCTGGTGATCCTTGCGGTTGCAAAAGTTCTGTTGATTGTCTTGAAGCAGGTAATCAATCATGCCGAAAGCAGGGGCTTTGACAAGGCGGCTAAGCCGTTGATCTACTCGCTGTTTGCCTACTGCATCTATATCGTTAGTTTGTTACTAATTCTGCATGTGCTGGGCGTCAATACGGCGGGGCTCGTTGCCATGGTCGGTGCGGCGAGCTTGGCCATTGGACTTGCTCTCAAGGATACGCTCTCGAATATTGCCTCGGGCCTTTTGCTGTTGTTCCTTAGGCCGTTCAAGGCGGGGGACTATATCGAGTGTGGAAACATCAAAGGGAATATCGTAGGCATTGGACTGTTCAATACCACCTTCAAGACCGTTGACGGCTTGTTTGTTTCGGCTCCGAATTCTGCCCTGTGGGGTCAGCCCATTGTGAATTTCAGCAAGAATCCGCTCCGTAGGCTCGAAATTACGGTGGGAATCGATTACGGGGATTCCCCGGAAAAGGCGCTAGACATTATGCGCGATGTGGTGGCGGGGGAGCCGCTCTTTTTACGCAAGCCGGAACCGCAGTTCTTTGTGGCCGGCCTCGAAGATAGCGCCGTGAACGTGACTTTCCGCGCCTGGGCGCGTACGCAGGACTATTTCAACCTGCGCTGGAAGTATACGGCCGAAATCCGCAAGCGTTTTGCCGAAGAAAACATCACGATACCCTTCCCGCAGCGTACCGTTCACGTCGTAAATGACTAAAAACCACGTTTTGACGTAAAAAAAAGCAATTTTGACATATTTGTAAAATCATTTTTGTTAGATTTAGAACAGATATATCAAGGATGTATAATGTCTTCGATAAATTTTGCTACAAGAGAGATTAGTTGTAAGGTTGTTTACTATGGCCCGGGTCTTAGCGGTAAGACCACCAATTTGCAGGTGATTCACCAGAAAATGCCGCAAGACAAGCGTACCGACATGGTGTCGTTGGCGACCGAAGGCGACCGAACGCTGTTTTTTGACTTTTTGCCCTTGAACCTTGGTGATATTAAGGGTTTCAAGACGAGGTTCCAGCTTTATACGGTTCCTGGTCAGGTTTATTATAACAGTACGCGTAAGTTGGTGCTTCGTGGTGTAGATGGAATCGTTTTCGTTGCGGATTCCCAGAGGTCCCGTCAGGCGGAAAACCTGGAAAGCTTGCAGAACCTGCGTCAGAACTTGCAGGATTACGGCATGGACCTCGACGATATGCCGTTTGTGCTCCAGTACAACAAGCGTGATATGGACAATGTGTTCACGCTCGACGAACTGAATGCGGAGCTCAACCCGCGCAACGTGCCTTTCTTCCCGGCGACCGCCCATAACGGTAAGGGCGTTGTGACGACCCTTAAGACCATCGCCATGCTGGTGATCGAAAAGTTCAACGTGAAGCAGGGCTTTTTACGCCAGGCGGCCGCGAATGTCGGCAATACCGGTGTTCACGACGTTTCCCTTACCAAGGAAGGCGTCTCGGTCAAGGCGACTCAGCCTGCAGCCCCTGCTGCCCCCGCAGCCGCTCCGGCTGCTGCATCTCCGTTCCGTATGCCTTCTTTTGCTGCAAAGCCGCCTCAGGCTCCCGCAGCTGGTTCGCCCGCACAACCTCCGACTGCAGGTGCCGGTCTGTTCCAGAAAGGTGCGACGTCTTCGCCCTTCGGTCGTCCGCGTGCCGCAGCGACGGTTCCGCGTATGCCGACTTTTGGCCGTGAGGTCGCGAAACCTCAAGCCGATGCCGATGACGAAATTGAATTGCGTCCATACGTTCCCAAGAAGAAATAACGAGATTGCATTATGAGTGATTTTACCATTTTCTCTGATGATGCTGCAAAGGTTCAGCGGTTGATGAGTGCCTACCAGGCAAGCGTCAAGGCTGAATATATCGTACTTTGTCACCGTGACGGCTCTACCATTGCCGAAGTGGGTTCCTTGGGAATCGATGCGACTCCGCTCGCCGTCTTGAGTACGGCATCCTTCGACTCGGCCCGCCAGGTCGGGCTGATGCTTGGGGGCGAAAATTTCCAGTCGGTTTCTTTTACGGGTGAAAATCGTTCGATCTACATTTCTCCCGTGGATCAGGCTCTTCTGCTTGTCCAGATCTTTCCGGGATCCAAGCTTCCTAACCGCATTGAAGACTTCAATCGCTTGCTGGTTGAAAAGCTGGTCGATGCCGTTCCTGCCTTTACGCAGAATACAAGCCGCCTGGTCCGTTAAACCGTTGATCTAGGGGCTTTCCCGTGGCAAAAATCCCACCGCTTCGAAATTTGCGGAAAACGACGATCTTCGTGATTGTCGTTTTCTTGGGATTTCTCATACACCGAATAGTCGTTGCCTACATGGGCGATTACTCTGTTCGCGACTATGCCGAGGCGGAACTGACGCTTGCGCAGAGCGTTGTCTGTAGCCATATCGTAAACGGTTCCCCGTTCGGAGTCGATAGCGTGTTCGAAGAAGGAATGCGCCTTTACTACTACTCCACGGTGTCTTCGGCCCTGCAGCTTGGGGGCGACACCCTGATGCACATCTGGTTTAACGGCTCCGATACGGTGCAAAAACTTGCCTGCGACATGACGCAGGATGTCTGCCTTACAACGATTGTCCCAAAGCTTTTGAGTCCGGGCGAGTGGAGCGTGGACCTGGTTGCCGGACGGAAGTTGCTTTCAACCCGTCAGTTTGTCGTAGAACCTAACGAAAGGTAGCGTTTATGTCCCGGCATTTCTGGTTGGGACTTTTTTTACTGGCGCTGTCTGCGTGGGGCATGGATGTCGATTCCTTGCCAAAGTGGGACCCCGCGCTGTTGGCCCGTGGGGAATCGTTTGTTCCAAATGTAGAATCTCCGGAGCGTACGGATTCGCTGGAAACTCATGGCTATAAAATGGTACAGATTACCGTGGGCGATGGGGGAACCCAGGTGGACCAGGAACTTTGCTTGTCTATAACGGGGCGCCTGACCGATAGCGTTTATATTGACGCACTCCTTTCCGATGTGGGGCGGCGTGCGGGGGACCAGACAACAGCGACACTCCGCGAAGTGGACCAGATTTATTTTAGGGTGGAATCCCCGCATTACTTTTTGCATCTGGGCGACCTGACGTGGGTGGATTCGTCGATGGGCTTTACCGGAATCAACCGAGCCTCTCTTGGGGCGATGGGGGGCATTCGCGGTAATTTCGGCGGTGGATACGCGCAGGTGCGTGGCGTTATCGGAACCGACGAGGTCGAGCATTTTACGCGCATATTTAATGGCGTGAGCGGGCAACAGCTGGGCTATTCCCTGGATGGTTATGGAAACTTTATTGCGATTGTCCCGCAGTCGGAAACGGTCTGGTTGAACGGCGTAAAGCTTTTGCGCGGCAAGGATTACCAGGTGAACTATGCGGGCGGCATGCTTGATTTTAAGGGGGCGGTACTTCCTGGTTTTGATGACGAAATTCGCGTGGAATACGATGCCTACGAAAGCGATAACATCTATATGCTTAAGGGCGCTTCGGCTAGCTACAGACACCCGAACCTGTACTTGGATGTTTCCGGCTTTAGGCTTGAAAATGATGTAGACCGCTTAAAGCGTGGCGTGTGGACGGATGTCGATTACGCTCTTTTGAAGGCGGACCGTGGCGATGAGTTTGTTCGTGACGATACGCTTCCGGCTTTGAACCGCCCCGACCGAACGGACCGTTTTGCTGCAAGAATGCGGATTCAGGAAAACCGCCAGTTCTATGCGGATTTTGAAATGGCGATGAACAGGCGCGATTCCAATATAGTGTCTTCGCATGTCGATGGTCCCGAAGGGCGAGCATTCCGCTGGTATGTGACGACGGATTCGACCCGAGACCTGTTGCATTTTCCGCTTGCGATGTCGGTGTACGGAAACCGGGTGCAAGAAGGGTTTGACATCTTGAATTTCCCCGGAACAGATTTGGACTGGAACCTGTATGGCTTGCGTGACCGCTGGGATTTGGCGTATGCGGATTCTACTTTTTTAGAAGATGATTTGTTGCATGACGAATTCACGATGCGTACGCGCTTTGCGAGGGAATGGTTTGGATCTGCCCAGTGGGGCTACCGCCGTAATGCAGACGAAGACTGGAATTCTTCGCGTGTTCAGTTGGGGGTGGAACATCGGAATCGTAATGTCATGGGAAACCTCGCCCTGATTCGGATTGCAAGTGTTCAGGAACAGGAAATGGAACGCTATCAGGGAACGTTGGATGCCGAATACCTGCAGGGCATGTTGCGACCCTTTGGAAGTGGCGATTTACGTTATACGCAAATAGAGGGAGAAACGCCTTTTCACGAAAGTATCCATGACGAGGTCGTGTATGGAAAGTCTTCGAGCGGACTTGGAATTTTCTTTGACCGTGGCGAGATTCGTGAAAGCGTTGGCGGACGCATGGCTAGGCGCCGTGGCGACAGTTTTGGCGATGAATGGGCGGATTCTTTGTGGGCATCTACCTGGGTGCAGGAGGCGAATTACAATAGCCGATATTTTACGATGTCTCATTTGTTGCAGTACGAACAAGTGCGCAGGGATTCTTCGGAGAGCGAACACAGCTGGCTAGGAGATCTTGATTCCCGTTTTGGGGCCGAAGAATTGGGCATTCAGGGGAATGTTTTGTATAAACTAGGGCTTACCGAAGAACAGATTTATACGGCCGTGTATAAGGCGGTGGCACCCGGAACAGGTGATGTGCGCTACGATAGCTTGACGGGAAGCTACATTGAGGGGGTGGACAATGGTGACTTTGTTTACGAGGGTATGGGGCGTAATGACTCGGTGGGAGCGGTCCTTTCTTCGGAGGCTTCTTTTGCGATTGATTTCCGATTGAATCCGGGATTTTTATTTGGTATACGCGAAGGTTTTTTGCGTGATGTGACCTTTGGCGGCTCTTATGAGGGCGAAGGGAGCGATACGACGGGGAGGGTGATTTACTTTCCACCGGTAACGACATCGCAACTGCACCGTATGACTTCGGGACGCATGGCAGTGGAAGGCTTGGTGGATTGGCAACATCCTTCGGGGGTGTCCCTTGCGTATAGGCCCGGCGCGAGCTTTGACAAGAAACTTTCTTCGATTTCGTATTATGAGACAACCTATTCGCACGAGTTCGATGCGGGGTATAGAATTAATCTGGATCATTTTGTCGGAGGAACCTTTCTGATGCAGGAATGTGAACTTTCGGCGTTGCAGGATTGGAACTGGGATATTTACGAGGGTTCGCTTCGTTACCGCTTTGATTTTTTGCAGGGGTTCTATGTGCAGCCTTTGGGGAGGTATCGCGTCGGTGAAGGGAGCGATGGAACGGAATACGAAAGCGGCACTTTTGATGCTGACCTTTGGGAGGGCGCTTTGCGTGTAGGCTATAATCGCCAAAAAAAGGTGAATTCTTTCGCTAATTTTTCGGTGGTGCAGGTGGAGCGCCGTGGAGAAGTCATTCCGTATCAGGTGATGAACGGTTACAGCGAAGGTCGCACGTATCGTTTTGAATTTTCGCTCTCGGTGGATTTGAATGATTTTTTGTCGATGGGGTGTAATTATATTTTGCGGTTTGGCGATGCCGAAGAAAATATCTTTCAGAAGCTGAGCACCGAAGCGAGGGCGTATTTTTAGTGTTGTGTCATCCTGAGCGTGGTTCACAAAGGTCCCTGAGCCTGCCGAAGGGCCGAGAGTGTGTCATCCTGAGCCCATTCGACAAGCTCAGGGTAAACTCCGGGCAAAGCCCGGAGTCGAAGGATCTTCTGCTGGTATTTATTACGTTGCTTGTGCTCTGTGTACACGCCTTTTCTGCGGATTGTCGCGTTACGGCGGTGCAGTGGGCAAGCGTACATGAATCCTATGAAGAATCCCAGGTGCAGGCCTTGGTTGGAAAATCCTGCGAAGAATGGTCGCTTACTCGCGAACGTATTTTGAGGTATTACGAAAATAGCGGTTTCTTGGCGGTTGCTTTTGAAGGAAAAATCGATTCCGCTGGAGTCTTGACGGTTCAATTGGATCGAGGCTCTGCGTGGGTGTGGGCTCCGCCTGAAAATTTGGATTCTTCGGGGAGCAAGCCCGAGGTATTCCGCAGACAGACGGGAATTGTCGCTGGTGACCTTGTCTCGCCATTTGATTTGGAACGCTCCGATATGAAACTTGCGCGCCTAGGTTACTATAACCGAACAGCTCCGGTGCAAATGTTCCGTGATCCGAAGCGAAATCGTATTGTTCCCGTGTATCACATGCAGGCGGCTGCGGTTTCGGAAGCGTATGCGTTGCTCACTTATTCCAGCGAAACCGACGTGTGGGAAGGTAACGTGAATGTGGCACTTTACAACATTCGGGGAACTGCCCGCGACTTGATTTTGCAGGGCTTTACCGCCGAAGATGCTCGTCGCCTAGAGGGTTCGTACAAGGAACCGTGGATTTTCGATACGGACTGGAACTTGATTGCACGCGGCTATTTTGATGAAGATTCCTCGGCGCGCGACGCTTATGGGGAACTCGGTGTTTCGCGCGACATCGGCTTTGACTTTACCGTGGGCGTTTTCTTGGGCATCGGGAATTCCCGCAAGACTTCTTCGCTGGAACTGGATTATGTTTCACTGGACCGCTTTGTCTTGCCGCGTAAGGGAACGCGTTTCAAGGGCGCGCTTGTATGGAATATGGACCGCCCCGATTCCTTGGATAATTACCTAAAGGCCTCGGCCAAGTTCTCGCGCTACATTCCGCTGCTCGGCAATTGGATAACGCGCTTTAGCGGGGCTGCCGGCGGAATTTTCCCGACAGATGCAGACCTAGATCGCTTCGATTATTTTGCGTTGGGAGGCATGAACGACTTTAGGGGCATGGATTATCGTTTTGTGCGGAGCCGTGCCTATGGGTATTCTGAATTTGCGATTCTTTGGCAAGACGGTTACGACCTGAGCATCGAGGCGTTCTACCAACCGGGACTCTATCGCTCTTTTAGCCGCCCTGACCGTGGCTGGAAACGGGAGCAGGATTACGGCGTCGCCTTTACGCAGTACCGTGGCAACTGGAGCGTTAATTTGTACTACGCCCTCCGCAACGGTGAAAATTACCTCGACGGCATCATCGGCTTCGGATTAAAAACTTTATTTTAGGTGTGAGCTATGAGCTGCGAGGTCGGTCGCCTCCGGCTCCCTTTGAGTCAAAGTTTGGCAGCGCAGCTGCGATTATATAAGCTCAAAGGCACATTGTGCCGTCCTCATACCACAGAGTGCCTCTGGCACGAGCTCATTGCTAAACCGGAGTCTTGCTTTTCTCGCCGGCGATTTCTCGTACAAGTTTCGGCACCAGATAACCGGGGAGCTTGGTGCGGATTTCTGCAATCAGCTTGCGGGCTTCTTCGTCATTTACTTCAAAGTGGGCGACTCCGTTCGCATGGTCCAGCTGGTGCAGGTAGTAGGGGAGGACTCCCTGTTCAAAAAGCTTGCGGCACAGGGCGGTGAGCTTGGTGGCGTCATCGCTAATTCCCCGTAGCAGTACGCTCTGGTTCAAGAGCGTCCAACCGCTAAAGCGCAGTTGTGCAAACACGGTTGCCGATTCCTCGTCGAGTTCATCGGCGTGGTCCACGTGCGACACCAGTACGCAGCTAAACCTTGCCGGCAGTTCGCGCAAAAGTTCAAAATGCTGCATCACCAGGTCCGGGCGCATCACGGGGAGGCGCGTGTGGATGCGGAGCGTGGTGACCGAGGGGTGCATCGCAATCGCTTCAATCAGTTCGCGGAAGGCTCCGGGACCGAGTGTCAGCGGGTCGCCGCCCGAAAGAATCACTTCCCAAACGTCGGTGTGGGTGTCGAGCCAGTGGCTCACCTGAAGTGCTACGTCGGGGGTGTTCTGGAAGGGGTAGTTCTTGCGGAAACAGAAACGGCAACGGGCACCGCAGGTGGCGGTCGAGACAATCAGGGCGCGCTGGTCGTATTTCTGGATGATGCAGTCGGATTTCCCGGCCGGCAAGTCGCCCACGGGGTCGTCTACAAAACCTTCGACTTTCTTGAGTTCGTCCTTGGTCGGCAAAATTTCGCGCAACAGGGCGGCGGGATCGCTAGCCTTCTTGATCAGGTCGGCATAATGCCTAGAACAAAGAAACGGAAACTTCGGATTTAGGTCTAGATCGGCAAGAGCGCTTGTTTTGGCGATAGTTGTCGCCAAATCGGATCCCAAATAGTCCAAAAAGTCGGGGATTTGCGTGAAAACGGTAACGGGGCTTTCCATTATATTGCTAAATTTAGAATCAAAATCAACAAGAGGATAATATGGGTACTGTAAGCACCAACGAATTCCGCAAGAAACTTAAAATCATGGTTGATGGTCAGCCGTACGAAATCATCGAAAACCAGTTTGTGAAGCCGGGTAAGGGTCAGGCCTTTAACCGCGTTCGCATCAAGAACCTGGTGACTGGCCGCACCCTCGAACGCACCTGGAAGAGTGGCGATACGGTTGAAGAAGCCGACGTGACTTTCACCGAAATGACTTACCTCTACAATGACGGTTCTACTTGGTACTTCCTGAACAACGAAACTCAGGAAACTGAAGAAATCTCCAAGGAAGCCCTCAATGGTTGCGAAGTTTGGCTCCTCGACGGCGCTACAGTCGAAGTCACCTGGTGGAAGGACCCGAAGACTCAGGCAACGCTTCCGATCGAAGTGATTCCGCCTACCTTCGTTGACCTCATGATCATCGACGCTCCTCCGGCAGTCCAGGGCAACACCAGCGGTAACGTGATGCGTGAATGCACCGTCGAAACCGGCGCCAAGGTGATGATCCCGCTCTTCATCGAAAACAACACCAAGATCCGCGTGGATACCCGCGACGGTTCTTACCTCGAACGCGCAAAATAAGACCGGACTGTCTAAGCTCTGCGAGTTTCTTACTCTGGAGCCAGTCCTCTCGCAAAAGCGTGCAAAACGAGAGTCGCAGAAAAATGCTTGCATTTTTCTATGACCGAGTGAAGCCGCGGACGCCGTAGGCGTCAACCACGCCTCGTTAATACGAGGCGTTTGTTGCTCACGAATAAGACCGGACTGGCTAATACCAGGCGTTTTTAAAAGCGACTTTTAAAAGCCTCGTCTATGCGACGGGGCTTCTTTTGTTTGATGTTCCTTTTTCTATCTTCACTTGTATGTTCATGAGCAAGAAAGACCTTCGACTAGACCTTGATACACGGTGCAATTTCCGCTGCCATTATTGCGATAATGCAAGTCTCGATCCGGCAACGAAAATTTCGTTTCCGCTGGAGCAGTTCGAGGCGGTTTTCAAGAGTGCCGAGAAAAACTGCTGGTCGCTGTTCTTGAGCTGTGCGGGCGAGCCGCTGGTGAACCCCAAGTTCTCCGAGGTCATGGAACTCCTGTCGAAGACGGTTCATACACCGGATGTTTCGATGGTGTCGAATGCCCTGCTCCTGAACGAGAAAAATCGTAAGCTGATTCTGAATTCGACGATTGACCGCCTGTTTATTTCGATGGATAGTCTTTCTCCCGAAATTTTCACCAAGTGGTGCGGCGTTTCGGCGGAACAGTTCCAGAAGGTGGTGGATCATATCGAAGCCTTTGCGCAAGAACGCTTGGCGCAGAAAAAGCGTCCGCACCTGATTGTGACATCCATTGCGATGAAGGATACCCTCGACGGCTTGCCAGAAATTGCGCGCTGGCTGAAAAGGCTCAAGGTTTCTGCTTACAATATCCAGTGGCTGAATTCCATGGACCATGATTACCTGCGCAATGAACTGCTTGACTTGTCGGACCCGGCGGTCGCGGCGAAGGTGCAGTCGGTTCTGGATGAAGTTCGCGGAATCTTGAAGGGGAGTGGCGTGCTTCTAGATTATCCGAGGGCCGTGAGTTCGGAAAAGCTCAAGTCCGTCTGGATGAACCGCAAACTGTGGCGGAACAAGCTGTACTACTTCAAGGATATTTTGATGAAGCTCACGGCGAAGCGTCGCGGTTTACCGTGTCGCTTCGCGAACAACACTTTTTACTTATGGCCCGACGGTCACTTGAAGGGCTGCCCGGCAGATGGCTTTGATACGGGAAACATTTTCGATGGAGTCCATACGCTGGAATCCGAAATCGAGGCGGTTCGCAAAAAGATAGCGGCGGGTGAAACCGGCCGCTGCAAGAATTGCTTATTCGTGAATGAATAAGTAGAGGTTAGGGGAGGGCTGAGCCCGCCCTTGTCATTTTAGCGAATTTCGGAATGTTTCGGCGACCTTGTCCGGGTCATCGCTTTTCAGCCAGCTGAGTGTTTCTGTGCCTCGGTAACTCCATGCAAAAATGTTGTCGATTCCTGCGGCGCGACTTTCTGAAACGGCGATGGCGAGGTCGTTTTCGCGTCCCGCTTCAATCTGATATGCCTTGATCCACATCTGCACGGCCTTGCCGTACCTGGTGGCGACATCCACGAGTTTCTTGGCGGTTTCCGCGTATTTTTCGCGGACCCATTCCTCGGTGGCGCCGCGTTCCCAGTAGGGGTCGCTTGCGACTTCGTCGACGCTTTCGAGGCTTGCCACGCGGCCCCAGTCATCGAGGCCTGCGGGGAACCACGGTGGAAGCATGCAGACGCAGTTCCTTTTTCCGCGGGCGTGAACGTCTTCGGTCATTTCCTTTAAAAAATCGATGAGGCGATCTTCGCGGAATTTCAGCACGTCTTCGGTGAGTTCTGCGGGCATCTCGTAGCCGAACCTGTCGCGGAACAATCCACGGCATTTTTCGCAGCGGCAGCTCCAGTTGCTGAGTCCGCCCTTTTCAAAGTAGAAATGCGGCTCGTCCCAGAAAATGGTGCTTACTTTGGTCGCACAGACGGATTCAATCCACTTGTGCATGTAGGCGCGGAATTCCGGGTGATTTGGGCAGGCGGCCACCTTGGGCTTGCCATCGAGCGCCACCTGGCATAAGTCGTGGTTCCGGGCGGTAAGTTCCGAATAAGCCTCGCCGCCGAATACGCGGCCGACACCCCACGGGTTTACGTAGACAGTCAGACCGAGGTCTGCGGATTGGTCCACGATGTCCTTCATGGTACCGTAGTAATACTGTTCGTCTTCTTCGCTCCAGGTGTGGAGCACCGCGTTAAAACCCGCTGCCTTGATGTCTTGCATATCGGCAAGCACATGCCTAGGCGAACGTACGCCAAAATAACTTACGCCTTTAATCATGCAAAATAATGTAGAATTTAGAACTTTGGCTCGACAAGCTCACCAACCTGATTAAGGTCCCTGAGCCTGTCGAAGGGCCGACTTCAGAAATCTGAATTAATTATTAGCCCACTGGGGCGAACCGCTCTTGAGCAGCACCTGTTCGAGAGTGCTGTACCATTCTTCTTCGCTCACGGGCTTGCGTACCCAGTAGTAGTTCTCGTCGCATTGGGGGAGCGGCATGTTGTCGGGAACGAGTTCCACAATCCACGATTCGGGAATTCCGTCGTGCAACAGCTTGCTGAACTTGATATTCTGCTCGCAGGGTCTGTCGGCGTGATCGAGAATGATGAGGGCGGGGGACTGACCGATGATGAGCGCCGATTCCAGAAGGTTGGTTGCATCTTCGATGGAATTGCAGGTGTACATGGTGGAATCTTCTGCTAAGTCTCCATGTTCCAATAGCCAACGGAAAGTCCATTGACTCAGGCGATCAAGGCTGCCTGGGGAAGATGGGGTGATGAAGAAGATGTGTCCCATGGTCTAAAAGATAGGTAATTATCTCGTTTTGTGGATAGATTTTTTCGAGTTTTTCAAAAAATATTTTTTATCCAAAGATTGTTTTCGACTTATCAACATCTTGTCGCCACTTTGTTTATTTTCTCAACGTTGTCCCCTCGCGCCCATACGACAAACATGTTCATTTCTGTGGATCCCGTCGGTCGTAGCACTCCCTCCAGGATGACGTATGTAATAAAGTCATTCTCGACCGAAGGGAGGGCGGACAGCACTTGGCAAGTGGACGCCTTTGGCGTCCGCAATTTCGGCTCAACCATGCCAGAATGTAAACATTCTGTCGCGGCGTTCGCCTTATATGCTTTTGTTGCCTTAGTGCGCATGGTCCTCGAAGGGGAGAATCCAGGGTGACTCTCATATTTTTAATTTTTCGCTATGTTTCCCGACGTTCCTGAATTCCGCTTTATTGATTCTCTCTTGAAAGGTGCTGCCGACTTCAAGCACGAACCTCCGCAAAAACGCGACTGGCTCGGCGTGGGTGACGATTGTGCCCTGTTCGACGGCTGGCTTGTGACAAAGGATCTCTCGGTAGAGAACACGCATTTCAGGCTCGACTGGTCTACTCCGGAACAGGCGGTCGAAAAGCATATTGTGTCGAACGTGTCCGACATTTCGGCGATGGGCGGAAAGCCGAAACTCGCTCTGCTTGGCCTGTGCTTGAACAGGAACTGGTCCGAAGAAACCCGTACCCGTGTGCAGCAGGCCCTTTCGGAAGGCTTTGCAAAACGCGGCATTGCGCTGATCGGTGGCGATACGGTGGCTGGCGATGTGGGAATGTTTTCGACGACGCTCCTGGGCGAACTTGCCGGCGAAAAACCGCTTTTGCGCTCTGCCGTAAAACCGGGTGATACCTTGTATGTAAACGGGACTCTCGGAAAGTCTGGGGCGGGGCTCTGGCTTTTGATAAACCATCCGGAAGCGGTGGGCGATTTTGCTGCACTGGTCGAATACCATTTGAATCCGCGAATCTCTGAGTCGGCGGGGGCGGAACTTGTCCGCTTGGGGGCAAATGGCGCTGCGATGGACATTAGCGACGGACTTTCGTCGGAACTGAACCATTTGGCGACCGCTTCGGGCGTGAACCTGCAAATCGAGGAATCTAAACTTCCGATTGACCCGGATGTTCTTCGCCTGTGTGACCGCTATCACCTTGATCCACTTGAATTTGCGTTAAATGGGGGCGAAGAATACGAACTCCTATTTGCAAATTCTTGCTCAAAAAGTATATTTGAAGAAAACGAGTTTATTGGTCGGGTGTGTAGAATTGGTTTTGCCGTGGAAAGTTCCGTGGCGCCCCAAGTGTGCATACTCCGCGAAAATGGAGAGATTTTGCCCGTTTCGCCGCGGGCGTGGTCGCATATATGATTAATTCGAATAAGATGAACTTGGGGCAGCTGTTGCTCCGCCAGGGTGTGCTTGACGAAGACCAGCTTGCTCATGCCATGGCCGAACACAAGCGCACAGGACTCATGCTGAGTAAGATTTTGGTGCGCCTAGGAATGGTGAGCGAAGAAACGCTTACGAACATCCTTGGTTCGCAGATGCAGTCGTCGACCAAGATGCGTATCGGTGAAATGCTCCTTGCGCAGGGCTATATTACGCAGGAGCAGCTGGATAAGGCTCTCGAAACGCAAAAGACCTCGGGTAAGCGCCTTGGCCGCACGCTGGTGGATCTGGGCTACATGCCCGAAGAACGCTTGATCGAAATTCTTTCGAGACAGTTCGAAGTTCCGTACGTTAAGCTAGACAATTTCGATATCGATCCGAACGCCTATACCTACCTGCCCGAAGACATGTGTAAGCAGTATAGGGTGGTTCCCCTGTTCGTTCAGAAGACCGAAGACGACCGTCGCCAGGTGCGCTCCGTGCTGACGATTGCGATGACCGACCCGACCAATATGCGTACGATCAGCATCGTGAAGTTCAAGGTCAGGATGGACGTAGAAATCGTCATGGCCTCCGATGCCGATGTGCAGAAATGTATCGAACGCGTCTATGCAGGGCACGGCCCCGTCGAAGAATCCTTGGCCGACCTCATTAGCGAGTCCAAGGAAGGCGATGAACTGGAAACCGTGGAACGCGGTCAGGGCAATAGCGACGAACCGGAACTGTCCGACGAAGAAGGTCGCCAGGTGGTGAAAATCGTGACGACGCTGATTCACGAAGCCATTGCCCGTAAGGCATCTGATATTCACCTGGAACCGCAGGAAACCTTCCTCAAGCTCCGTTACCGTATCGACGGTGACCTGCAGGTGATGTCCCCGATTCCGGCACGTCTGATGCCGCAGATTCTTTCGCGTATCAAGCTCCTTTCGAAGATGGACATTGCTGAAAAGCGTAAACCCTTGGATGGCCGTTTTACCGTGCGTTACAAGGGGTCCGAAGTTGACCTTCGTGTGAGCTCGTTCCCGATTTCACTCCGTAAGCGCGGCGTTTGCGAAAAGATCGTTATGCGTATCTTGAACCCGAACTCCGGTCAGTTCCCGCTGAAGGATATGGGTTTCGACCCGCGTGTGCTTAAGCAGTTTATCGATGCGATTAACGCACCTAACGGAATTGTGCTGGTGACCGGTCCTACCGGTTCCGGTAAGTCTACTACGCTTTACGCTTCTATTCGAGAAATTTTGGACTCCACGATCAACATCTCTACGATGGAAGACCCTGTGGAATTGAACATTGACGGTGTGAACCAAGGACAAATTAACAACGCCGCAGGCTTTACCTTTGCGGCGGGCATCCGCGCCCTCTTGCGTCAGGACCCGGACGTGATTATGATCGGTGAAATGCGTGACCAGGAAACTTCGTCCATGGCTATCGAAGCCGCTTTGACGGGTCACTTGGTCTTCAGTACGCTCCATACAAACGATGCTGCCGGTGCATTCCCTCGTCTGCTCGAAATGGGACTGGAACCCTTCCTTGTGTCAACCGCTATCAAGGGCGTTCTGGCCCAGCGTCTGGTGCGCCGTATATGCAAGAACTGTAAGGAACCGGTGGAAATTTCGCAGGAAATGCGCGACGAATTCCACTTGACCCCTGACATGCAGTTCTATCACGGTAAGGGTTGCGAAAAGTGCGAAGGCTCGGGCTACAAGGGCCGTTGCGGTATCTACGAATTCCTGGTGCCGAACGAAACCGTGCGTAACCTTATCATCAAGCGTTCTTCGGGTGACGTTATCAAACGCGCCGCCATGCAGGAATGCGGCATGATTACCCTGCGTATGGACGGTATCCAGAAGGCGCTCGACGGACACACGACCCTTGAACAGGCAATCGGTGCTTCGACCTCCGACGATTAACTTGTCTTGAATTTAGCAGATGATGTAAATGAGGCTTCTTAACGGAAGCCTCATTTTGGTATGTAGCCGTCTCATACGTCTTTCACGGCTTGCTGTCCCCGCGATTCTTCTTGTCATCCCCGCGAAGGCGGGGATCTCTTTGTTTGTATATGCGCTCGTCATCCTGAGTGAATATTTTTTTTACAAAGATTTTACAAAAAATCGGGCGCTGAGTCGCTGAAAAATACGTGTTAACAAATAGGGACTACTCCTAATTTAACACGAAAAGGAATATTCATGAATATTAAGTCTTTTGACGACCTTGACATTACCGACCCGATTATGTTCGGACTCGTATTCAGCAATAAGCATATCGCGCAGCCATTCATCGAACACTTGCTGGACATCAAAATCGATCACCTGGAAACTCCAGTTCCGGAGGCGGTCTTGAGCTACGATGTAAAGCACAAGGGCGTTCGCTACGATGTCTTCGCGCGGGAAACTAACGAAAACGGAGAAACGGTTCGTTCCTTTGATCTGGAGATGCAGATGGTTGACACCAAGGAGCTTCCGCAGCGGGCTAGGTACTACCAGAGCGTGGGCGACGGCGTTGCCCTTTCAAAGGGTGGTTTCTACACCAACCTCAAGGATCAATACGTCATTTTTCTGTGTCCTATGGATATTTTTGGACGCGGACTTCCCTGTTATCACTTTGAAAATAGGGCAAGCGAAGACCCAAGTATTACTTTGAACGACCTTTCTTACAAAAACTTTTATATATTTAAAAAGTACGAGGAATTTACGGACCCGGTTGTCAAGGCGTACATGAAGTATTTTGCAACCAGGAATGCGGACTCCCGTGAAACACAAAACATTAACGACCAGGTGTCTTATTACAAGGCCGACACTCTCATAAGGAACAAGTATATGACTTACGAATATGACCTTCATGAAAGCAAGGAAGAGGGCCGCGCTGAAGGCAGGGTAGAGGGCCGAGCAGAAGGCCGTACGGAAGGGGCTGATGCTAAGGCTCGTGAAATGGCTGCTGGCATGCTTACGGAAGGCGATTCCGTTGAGAAAGTTATGCGCATTTCGAAGCTTTCTAAAGAAGACGTCCTTGCGATTAAAGCAAAACTGGAGACGTGACCTTCGAATAATTATTGAAAGCACTGGAGGCAAACATGTTCGATCATCATGAATACGAAGTTCTCGAAGCCGAGGCCTTCTTGAAGGGTGAGGCCAGTGGCGTTGAAAAAGGTATAGAAAAAGGTGCCCAGCAGGAACGCGAAAAGGCTGATGCTGAATATGCCGCTCGTGATTCCAAGCGTGCCAATTACCTTCGTTCGCAGAATGTCCCGGACAGCGTGATTTCGGCGATGCTAGCCTTGAAGTAACGGAACTCATTTTTGATGCGTTCGGCCTCTTAAACTCAAAAAAGTAAGTTTTTCATCATTTAAAGGTGCGGAATCTTTAATTTTACGAAAAAATTACCTATATTTGTCTGTAATAAGTTTAACATTTCGGTCGGACTAGGCGAGGCGGTGGTCGCTGCGCACCAGGATGGCTGGAGTAATTAAATATGGCGGCATATCCTAAAAGCTACCTGGCAGAAATAGTAGAAAACCAGGGGAAACTCTTTGAGCTGGTATCCGATTCCAATCCGCAGATAGACCTGGAAGACTTTATAAAGAAATTCATGACTGGCAAGACAAGGATGTTCTTGGATCGTGCCGATGCGTACCTGAGCAATATAGATTCGAAGGAACTATACGAGTTCTTTTGCAGAATGGATTCCTTTACGCCTAGGAAAGGTCGGAACATTGATGGCATCCGTTCCAATTGGATTGGTCAGTTCTATGCCTATTACCAGTGGCAGACAGGGCTTCCTAGCAAGAAAGTCTTGGAAAAACTTCCAGTCGATTTTATGGAGGTCTCTTACTACGGACTCCACGACCTTGACCTGGACTTGGCGGTAACGAAAATCCTTGATTCAGCTTGATGTAAGCGAACAGCCTTTTGCTATATTTAGCGAAAAACGGAGGCCTAATGTTTGATTCAGTGAAAATAGAGCGATTTCGCGGGATTAACCACGCGTCTATTTCTGGTTTTAGGCGTATCAACCTGTTTTTTGGCAAGAACAATTGTGGAAAGTCTTCTCTGCTAGAGGCCATCTTTTTGGCCTGTGGGCAGTCCAACCCACTTTTGCCCCTAAATATAAACGGTTTCAGGGATTATCGGAAAATACAGAAAAAGGACATTGCACTCGATTTCTATAAGTTGGACACGGAAAAAAAAATTCGGATAACGCTCCAAAATGTAGAAACTAGAGACCTTTCCATCTCTTTTTTTGAACAGGTTGCTTCCGATATCAAGCTTGATGAAGATGGCAAGTCCGTATCAAGTATGCCCAAGGATCAGTATGGGCATGTTCTGAAATACAGCTACGGTGGACAGGAAATGGTTTCCAAGATTGTTTTCGAATCTACGGGACCGAACATTCTTCAGGATATTGACCCTCGTTACAAGGAACGTATTAGATGTCGCTATCTTGGACCAAAGTTTGATTTTTATACGTCGATACAAGGACTAGACAACATTATCAAGAACAAGGATGAGGGGTCCATTCTAGATGCGTTAAGGATAATCGAACCTTCCATAAAGGATTTTCGCTATTCGGATGGAGATGTCCTTGTTGATTTGGGACTCGAACAGCGAGTTCCCGTAAACGTTCTTGGAGACGGCGTCCGGAAAGTCGTATCGCTGCTCACTTCCATATACGAGTGTCGCGATGGCGTTTTGCTCGTCGATGAAATCAGCAATGGTTTTCATTATTCCGTGATGGGAAAATTGTGGAAAGCCGTTGACAGTGCATGTCGGAGCAACAATGTACAGCTGTTCGCGACGACCCATGATCTTGATTCCATAAGGGGATTGGTGGATGGGCTTGAAGAAGAATCCGTGGCAGCGTTTCATCTTGAAAAATTGGATGACGACGAACTAAAGTCTTATTTCTTCTCGAAGGGCGACTTGGAGTACATGTTACGCCAGCGTATTGAGGTGAGGTAGCAGTGGTTCATTTTTTCATTGAATCTAGGGACGAAAAGACTCCCGAATACGTTTTCCTTATGAAATATATTGGAAAAATTCGGCCAGACTTGACTTTCGAGATTGTCCCGATGGATGGATTTGGAAACCTATTCAGTGATTCCATTAAGACCAAAATGCGCATAAATCATGATAGGCATGAAAAGAACGTGGTTGTCGTGGACACTGATTATTCTGAAAATGACGGCGGCTTTGCCCACCGGCGAAATGACATTGCAAAACGTGCCGCAGATGAAGGTGTAGATTTTATTTTTTTCTTATTTCCGAATAACTCGGATGACGGAATCTTTGAAAATTTGCTGGATTCGATTGCGCGGAAAGATCGGCACAGGCTTTTCTTCGATTGTTTCGCTGATTACGAGAACTGCATGAAGTCGCAAAAAGATGGTGACGGTAAACCGCTGTACCAGGTCCCGAATTTGAAGGGAAAGCTGCATACCTATATTAATGCTGTTCCTATGGAAAAAAGGCTAAGAAAAATGCTTGGCAGGGGAGATTGGCAATTCGAGAATGCCGAGTATTGGGATTTGGACCATACCTATTTGACGCCGCTTAAGTCTTTCCTAGAGACTGTATAAATTGAGCGCTTCATCCTTAAACTCAAAAAAGTAAGTTTTTCATCATTTAAAGGTGCGGAATCTTTAATTTTACGAAAAAATTACCTATATTTGTCTGTAATAAGTTTAACATTTCGGCTGGACTAGGCGAGGCGGTGGTCGCTGCGCACCAGGATGGCCGGAGTAAATCTAGGGTTACGGCGTGTCGAAGAACGGAAATCTTCTTATTCTAGGTGCAGGTCAGTACGGCCAGATGGTGGCTGAAATTGCCCAAGAAATGGGAATTTTCGCGAAAATCGCTTTCCTTGATGATTCGTTTGATTCTCGTCATTGCGAGCGCGTCGAAGGATCTCTGACTGATCTCCCGAAATTCGCCGCCGATTACCGCTATGGGTTCGTGGCCATTGGGAACCCGGAACTGCGCCGTAAACTTACCGAACAGCTTCTACAGAACGGCATAACCCCGGCAACGCTCGTGCACCCCACGGCATACGTGAGCCCGAGTGCGCAACTCGAATCGGGATGCTGCATCGAGCCTAACGCCACCGTGCAGACCGGCGCGACCCTCAAGACTGCGACCTTTATTGCCAGCGGGGCTGTCGTCCGGCACAACGCCGTTGTCGGCGAATATTGCCATGTAGACTGCAACGCCGTAGTGAATTCTACCGCCAATGTTCCGGCGGGTACGCATATTTTGGCCCAAGAGGCAACAAATGCATAAGACCCCCTACACACTCTTTTTTAAGCGACTTATCGATATAGTGCTTTCCGGTTTCGGCATCGTGGTGCTCGCGCTCCCCATGCTTGCTATTGCCATTGCCATCAAGCTCGACAGCAAGGGCCCCGTGCTGTTCAAGCAAAAACGCGTGGGCCTGCACAAAAAGCACTTTAACATCTACAAGTTCCGCACCATGCGCACCGACACCCCCAAGGACGCCCCGACGCACGAACTGAGCGACCCCAAAAAATGGATTACCAAGGTGGGCGGGTTCCTCCGCAAGACCAGCCTCGACGAACTCCCGCAGATGTTCAACATTTTCGAGGGGACCATGAGCATTATCGGCCCGCGTCCGGCGCTGTGGAACCAGTACGACCTGATTGCGGAACGCGACAAGTATGGTGCAAACGACGTGCCCGTGGGCCTGACCGGCTGGGCGCAAATCAACGGTCGCGACGAACTGGAAATTCCCGTGAAGGCCGCCCTTGACGGCGAATACGTAAAGCGCCAGAGTATCCTTTTTGACTGCAAGTGCTTCTTTGGTACGTTCATTAGCGTTCTTAAGAGCGATGGTGTAGTCGAAGGCGGCACCGGTGAAATCCACAAGCACGATACCTCTTCGTCATCCTCGACCAAGCAAAGCGCGGGAGGGGATCCAGTGCATTCGAGGGGTGCATAGTGAAAAAAATTTTAATTACAGGCGCGAACAGCTACATTGGCACCTCCTTTGCCAACTACTTGGCTCAGCCCGAATTCGCGGGCAGGTACCAGGTGACTACCCTCGACATGATTGGCGACGCCTGGCGCAGCCACGATTTTAGCCAGTACGATACCGTTTACCACGTGGCGGGTATTGCCCACAGCGATAACGGCAAGATCAGCGACGAACGCGCAAAACTCTATTATGCCGTGAACACCGACCTGACTGTGGAATGCGCCAAGAAGGCGAAAAACGCTGGCGTAAAGCAGTTCATATTTATGAGCAGCGCCATTGTGTACGGTGACAGCGCCCCCATTGGCAAAGAAAAGCTGATTACCCGCGACGCCCCCGTGAACCCCGCGAACTGCTACGGCGACAGCAAGGTGCAGGCCGAGAACGGCATCCGCCCGCTGGACTGCGACACATTCAAGGTGGTTATCCTCCGCCCGCCCATGATTTTCGGCAAGAACAGCAAGGGCAACTATCCGCTGCTCAGCAAACTCGCGCAAAAACTGCCCGTATTCCCGAAAGTCGAGAACTGCCGCAGCATGCTCTACATCGGGAACCTGGTGGAATTCGTGCGCCTGATGGTCGAAAACGACGAACGCGGGACATTCTGGCCGCAGAACCCGCAGTACAGCAACACCAGCGAAGTTATCTCGCTCATTGCCAAGGCACACGGCAAACGCTGCGTGCTTATTCCCGGATTCGGCTGGGCGCTCAAGATTATGGCCCACGTCATGGGACTCGTGAACAAGGCCTTCGGCAACCTCGCTTACGAACAGTCCATGAGCGAATACAAGCCGCCGTACCAGAAATACAGCCTGCAAGAAGCTATCGAAAGGACGGAGCGTTAATGAAATTTTCCATAATCACAATTTGCTTCAATAGCGAAGCCGTCATTCGAAAGACTATAGAGTCTGTTCTTGCTCAAGATTTTGCTGGCGAGGTGGAATACTTAATTATTGATGGTGCGTCTAAAGACAACACCGTTGCCGTTGCAGAAGAATATCGTTCGCAGTTTGCCGCTAAGGGTTATACATATATCATTTCGTCTGAACCTGACAAGGGTATCTATGACGCCATGAACAAGGGAATCAGAAAATCGACCGGCGACATAATCGGTATAATCAATTCAGGTGATTGGTATGAACCTATAGCTCTCTCTACAGTTGCCAGCACATATGAACAAACTCCGTTTGATATGTTCTATGCCGACATTAATCTTGTCAAGGCAAACGGCAGCGTTATTGTAAAGCATTCTAAGTACGACAAAATTGCAACCAGCCGCCATTGGAACCACCCCACGTCTTTTGTGACAAAGAATACCTATAACGAACTCGGCGTTTTCCGTTGCGAAGGTATTCATGACGACTTTGAGTTTTTGCTCAGAGTCAGGAACGCTAAGAAAAAGATTGTGATAAAGAATGTTGTCCTTGCGAATTTTGCTACAGGTGGCGCAAGCAACAACAAGAGCTTGAAAAAGTGTATAGGCCGAGTCAAGGACAGATACAAAGCGTATCGCAAAAACGGTTATAGCCCACTATACATCATCGAATGTGTTGGTATCGAAATTGCAAAGGCGATTTTGAGTTGATGAGGTTTATATGATTTCTGTTTGTATGCCTACCTACAATGGTGAAAAATATATAAGAGAGCAGATTGAAAGTATTTTGCCTCAACTTTCGGATATAGATGAACTGATTATATCAGATGATTCCTCATCAGATAATACATTGGGAATTGTAAAATCTTTCAACGATTGTCGAATAAAAATTTTTCAAGGACATTTTCATTCCCCTATATTTAATCTTGAAAACGCCTTAAAGAATGCAAAAGGCGATTATATATACACGGCAGATCAGGATGATGTTTGGAAACCAAATAAAGTGTCTGTAGTTCAAAAGTATCTAGAAAATTATGACTGTGTGGTTTCTGATGCTGTAGTTGTTGATTTAAACAGAAACGTAATAAACGATTCTTTTTTCAAATTAAGAAAAAGCCGACCCGGGAAAATATGGAATTTAATCCATAATTCTTATTTGGGATGCTGCATGGCATTTAACAAAAGAATTCTTGATATCGCATTGCCGTTCCCTAAAGACATTCCAATGCATGATATTTGGATTGGAGCTGTCGCGGATAATTTCGGAAAGCCTGTTTTTATAAAAGATAAGTTAATAGAGTATAGACGTCATGGAAACAACGCTAGTCCGGCTGCCGAAAAAAGT
The DNA here is from genome assembly GCF_947166265.1 of uncultured Fibrobacter sp. Classification (NCBI taxonomy): domain Bacteria; kingdom Pseudomonadati; phylum Fibrobacterota; class Fibrobacteria; order Fibrobacterales; family Fibrobacteraceae; genus Fibrobacter; species uncultured Fibrobacter sp. The sequence continues at coordinate 65,483 of NZ_CAMVDO010000015.1, forward strand.
CGTTATTCTTTAATTGATAAAATTCGATTTCGTATGGCCATTGTTATGAATATAGGAAAAAGAAAAAATGAATGTAAATAAAATGATGTATGTGGCATTGGCTTATGATTTGTATAAAAAGAAAATTGATGGCCAAATATCTGCTTTTAACAGGAAAGGAATTGATGTATATCTGTGCTGCTACAATGGCTTAAAGAAGATATATCAATGTATTTTGTTTTGCAATAACGGGAAAAAAGTAGTTGATGAGGAATCAGATTTATTTAATAAGAGAAAATACACGAATTTTGTGTATAAATCAATGCAAAAATTTGGAGTGGATTCTGTTTATATAAGAAGACCGGGTATTTCGATTTTAACTTATGGGAAAATTATACGAAAAATCCGAAAAGATGGATTGAAATTCATATTTGAAATTCCTACGTATCCATTTGATTGCCCAGGAAATGGCATCGCAAGAAAACTTGCTCAGTTTGTTGAAAAGTTTTTTTTGAAGACATGGGTTTTTCCTTTTGCAGATTGTATACCCGTTTTTCTAAGAAATCGGAAAATAGTGTTGAACAAAAAAATGGTTCGTTCTTACAACTGTGTTGATTATGAACGATTTCAGCAATATGCTGAAGCCAATAGGGGTAACCATACTTCATTTAATATGTTGGCTGTTGCTTTTACCCAAAAATGGCATGGCTACGATAGAATCATTAAATCAATAGAGGCATATAAAGGCACTCGTCAAATCAATTTTACGTTATATGGTAATTTTTCAGATGAAACTCGAAAACTTATGGCGTATTGCAAAGCGAAAAATATTTCAAATGTAGAGTTTTTAGAAGAAAAGGATGTTCTGGATTTAGTTTCTTTTTATTCGTCTTTTGATATTGGTATAGGAACATTGGGTTTGCACAGAAATTCAAACACAAATCCGCAGGATTTGTGTGATACATCTATAAAAAATAAAGAATACTGTGCAATGGGATTACCATTTGTTCACGCTTCTATAGATGATTCTTTTGCAGAAAACTTCGCGTTTCATAGGTTAGTTCCTGATGATGAATCCTTGATTGATATTGATAGTTTGATACAATGGGTGGAATCTTTGAATATGACTGCTGCGTCTAGGGCTGAAATGCTGGAATATGCAAAACGATATTTAAGTTTTGACAATTATATAGATGGAATTCTACAGGCTTTAAAGAATTAAATGAATGACTTGCAAACAATAGTTTTTTATTTGCTTGTATTTTTTATAAGCATAGGGTTGTGTAGAGAATTGCAACCTAGGTTTGATTTGTATAGGGGTTCTGGAAGAATATTTCCTGCATTTATTGTTTGTTGTGTCGTTTCATTTCCATTAATTTTTGTTGCTGCTTTTAGGGATGTTAGTGTTGGTGTCGATACTCTTATGTATGCGATGAAGTATAATATTGTAAAAACAATGTCTTTGTCAGAAATGTTTGCTGATTATGGCGAAGATTATCTATATAGTTTAATCCTTTATGTTTCGTCACATTTGTTTGATAAACCATATGCATATTTTGGCTTGATGCAGGCGTTTGTCATAATTCCTTTATTAATGCTAAGCGTTAAATATTCAAATAAGGTTGATGTTTGGAAAATACTTGCGATTTATTGCTTTTGGTATTATAATGACTCGCTGAATATTATTAGGCAAATGGTTGCCGTTGTTTTTGTTTTTGTGGCGTTTGATTTTTTACAGGAACAAAAAAAATGGAAAGCTTTGCTTTTGTTTTTAATTGGATACGGATTTCATTCAAGTGCAATGATGATTGGTATTCCAATGTTTATCATTTACGCTGCTGTAAAAAAAAATCTGAGTTTGACAAAAAAAATAATAATCGTAGGACTTGTTGTTTTAGTTCTTGTACAAGGTCAAAATTTATTTGTGAACTTAATTGACGCAGGCGCTCTGTCTTCGAGATATAATTTATATGCGGATACCTTTATATCAGGAACATCACGAATGGTGAATTCCTGGATATCTGTGGGCTTTGGAGGTGTTTTCGAAAGTGTCTTTAGATCGTTAGTACTTTTGGCCGTGATAGTGTTTGTAAATAGAAATGATCGCTTCCGAGGATTTGATTTGTTCGCGTTATTTTTTGCTATAGGTATTCTTATATACTCTGTTGGGCTTATTTTCTACAAAACAGCTTACTTTGTTCGTCTTTCGCTTTACTTTGACATTTTTGGAATGTATCTGTTAGGCAGTTTGGATCAAAAAGGAACTCTCACAATCATAGATAATCATAGAATAGGCCTTTTCTCTTTTTGGATTTCGATTGTTTATTGGTTTACACATGTTTATTTGCTTACGCAAAGTCGAAGCATTCCTTACACGTTTACTCAATTTTAAGAAGGAATCAACAAAAATCTCATGACTGCACCACATAAAAAAATTTCCATTGTTTTTACATGTCATAATCGTGTTGAAAAAACAAAAAATTGCTTGGAAACAATCTCTAAAGCGGTTTCTTTATGTTCAGATTTATATGATGTATCTCTTTATGTGTGTGATGACGGATCTGATGACGGCACTAGAGAAATGTTACAGTCTTTTTCTTCGATTCCTTGTAAAATAGCTTGTGGGAATGGAAATCTTTTTTGGGCGAGGGGCATGGCGTTGGCTATGCAAATTGCTGAAAAAGATGCTGCTGATTACTATTTGTTCATCAATGATGATGTTTCTTTTTATCCCGATTTTCTAACAACAATTCTTAAAGATGTAAAAGAGAATTGTGCTGTGGTTGGTTGTACTTTGGATACGGAGGAAAAAATTTGTTCATACGGTGGCTTTACTTGGGAAGGGTGTATTAATAAAAGAAAAAATTATCGAAGAGTGACGCCTGAAAGTTTGAATAGGAATTGTAAATGGGCGAATTGGAATTGCTTTTTGCTGCCCCAAAAAATGTATGGAAAAATTGGAAAAATTGATGATTATTATGAGCACAGTTTTGCTGATTATGATTATTCAAATAGAATAGTAAATGCTGGCTTTGAAATGGTTGTTGCGGACAAATACATTGGCGTATGTAATCGTAATAGTCGTGAAGGAACATATCTTGATCTGAAATTGTCTATTGCCAAAAGATTCAGATTGTTGCACAAAAGAACAGGGTGTCCTCCAAAGTCAAGTTGGCATTATGCAAAAAAATTTTTCGGAATATATGCTCCGTTTGTTTTCTTGAAACCGTATGCGTATATAGTAGTCACCTCATTCCCTCTATACAAATGGAAAAAGAGAAAGTCATTAGCGTAAAAAATGTCACTTGTATTTAATGTCAATCACTAAAAAAGGAGTATTTGATTTTGTTGGATAAAAACTCAAAGATTTATGTTGCAGGTCACCATGGTTTGGTGGGTTCTGCAATTTGGAATAATTTGAAATCCCGTGGGTACAATAACCTTGTTGGCCGAACCCACAAGGAACTCGACCTTACCGACCAATATGCCGTAAAAAAATTCTTTGACGAAGAACGCCCCGATGCAGTAGTGCTCGCGGCAGCGTTTGTCGGTGGAATTATGGCAAACTCGCTTTACCGAGCCGATTTCATGATGATGAACATGAAAATCCAGTGCAACGTGTTCAGCGAGGCCTACGCGCACAACGTAAAGAAGTTTTTGTTCCTCGGCTCGACCTGCATTTATCCGAAAAACGCTCCGCAACCGATGAAAGAAGATGCACTGCTCACAAGCGAACTTGAATACACGAACGAAGAATACGCCATTGCAAAGATTGCTGGCCTCAAGATGTGCGAAAGTTACAACTTGCAGTATGGTACAAATTATCTCGCGGTAATGCCCACCAATCTTTACGGTCCCAACGACAACTTCCATCTGGAAAACAGCCACGTGATGCCAGCCATGATGCGCAAGGTCTATTTGGCTAAACTCATCCACGACAATGACTGGGAAAGTATCAAGGTGGATATGGACAAGCGTCCGGTCGAGGGCATCAGCGGTGAATGCTCTCGCGAAGAAATCCTGAAGGTTCTCGCCAAGTACGGCATCGAGAATAACAAGGTGACTCTCTGGGGAACAGGAAAGCCGCTCCGCGAATTCTTGTGGAGCGAGGACATGGCCGACGCCTCGGTACACGTGCTCTTGAACGTGAATTTCAGTGACATCATAGGCATTGAAAAATACTCCAGCGTACACTACGGCGCGAGTGTAGACGGCACTGTTGATCGTAACCACAGTGCCGGTCGCGGTGGGGCCATCCCGAAACTTGGTGAAATCCGTAACTGCCATATTAACGTCGGTACGGGCAAGGAACTCACTATCCGTGAACTTAGCGAACTCGTTGTGAAGGCTGTCGGTTTCGAAGGCGAAGTCGTGTTCGATGCAAGCAAGCCCGACGGCACTCCCCGCAAACTGATAGATGTAAGCAAACTCCATAGCCTGGGCTGGACACACAAGGTCGAAATCGACGAAGGTGTGCAGAAACTTTTCAACTGGTATAAACAGAGCCTCGCTCACTAATTTTATTAAGAAGGATTCTCTACATATGACGAAACGTAACGTAGCTCTTATCACAGGTGTCACCGGACAGGACGGCTCCTATCTCTCTGAATTCCTCTTGGCCAAGGGCTATGAGGTTCACGGCATTATCCGCCGTTCTTCCGTCGATTTCCGCGAACGCATTGCACATCTTGAAGGCAAGCCAAACTTCCATTTGCACTACGCCGACATGGGCGACTCCATGAGCCTCGTGAAGGTCGTGGGAAAGGTCCTGCCGACCGAAATTTACAACCTCGCGGCACAGAGCCACGTGCAAGTTTCTTTTGATTCCCCGGAATTTACTGCTGACGTGGATGCCACGGGCGTGCTCCGCGTTTTGGAAGCTGTGCGCACCAACCACCTTGAAAAGACCTGCCGCATTTATCAGGCATCGACTAGCGAACTCTACGGCAAGGTCGAAGAAGTCCCGCAGAACGAAAATACTCCGTTCCACCCGTACAGCCCCTACGCAGTGGCCAAGCTTTACGGCTTCTGGATTATCAAGGAATACCGCGAAGCGTATAACATGTTCTGCTGCTCCGGCATTTTGTTCAACCATGAATCTGAACGTCGCGGCGAGACCTTCGTGACTCGCAAGATTACGCTTGCCGCCGCCCGTATTGCCCAGGGCAAGCAGGACTGCCTCTACCTCGGCAACCTCGACAGCCTCCGCGACTGGGGCTACGCCAAGGACTACGTGGAATGCATGTGGCTCATTTTGCAGCACGACAAGCCCGAAGATTTCGTAATTGCGACCGGCGTGCAGCACACGGTACGTGAATTCGCCACACTCGCCTTCCACCACGCGGGTATTGAACTTTGCTGGGAAGGTGAAGGTGTGAACGAAAAAGGTATTAACGTGGCGAACGGTAAGACCGTTGTTGCTGTATCTGAAGATTTTTACCGACCGACCGATGTGGTGAACCTCTGGGGTGACCCGACCAAGGCGAAGAAGGAACTCGGCTGGAACCCGCAGACCACGACGTTTGAACAACTGGTTGCTCTGATGGTCGACAATGACATGCGCAAGGTCGCCGCCGACAGCGTTGCAAGCCACGTGCGTACCAACTTGGCTGAATACCTGGAAAAGGGATTGGTGAAGTAAAAATTAATGTAGTTTTTAGAACATATTTTTATGTGATGAATGCCTAATTCTAATCAACAAAATAATAAACGCATAGCCAAGAATACGTTGTTCTTGTATTTCCGAACTCTACTTGTTATGGCGATAAGCCTTTATACAAGTAGGGTTGTCCTTGCGGCATTGGGCGTTGAGGATTATGGTGTTTATAATGTTGTCGGTGGAGCAATTGCGATGTTTAGTGTTATTTCTGGAGCACTTTCTAATGCAATAAGCCGCTTTATAACATTTGAATTAGGAAAGAATGATTTTGGAAAACTGCAACGAGTTTTTTCGACTAGCGTCAATATCCAAGTATTTATTTCAATATTGGTGATTTTAATAGCGGAAACTATAGGCCTCTGGTTTTTATATAACAAATTAAATATTCCTACGGAAAGATTGAATGCTGCATTCTGGGTGCTGCAATTTTCATTAGCATCATTTTGCGTTAATTTGCTTAGCGTTCCCTATAATGCGTGTATTGTTGCTCATGAACATATGAAGGCTTTTGCGTATGTTAGCGTGATTGAAGCTTTGGGAAAGTTGGGCATATGTTATCTAATCGTGGTTTCTCCTTGGGATAAACTGATTTCTTATGCTGCTTTAGTTTTTGCAATTTCATTGTTTATTAGACTGATTTATGGAATATATTGTCATAAGCATTTTGCAGAGAGTCGATATAAACTGTATTTTGGAAAAGAATTATTAAAAGATATTGGATCGTTTGCTGGATGGAGCTTCTTTACAAATACGGCATATATATTTAACACGCAGGGTATTAATATGCTTATCAATATTTTCTTTGGTGTGACTTTTAATGCTGCTCGTGGTATTGCTGTTCAGGTTGATGGAGCGATAATGCAGTTTGTCAATAATTTTGTTATGGCGATAAATCCGCAAATTACAAAAAATTATGCCGCAAACAACATAGATGAAATGAATAAATTGGTATGCAGAGGTGCTCGCTTTTCTTATTTGCTGATGATGTTGTTTGCTCTACCTTTTTTCTTTGAGACTGATGTTATTCTTAAATTATGGCTAAAAACAGTGCCCGAACAAACGAGTCTTTTTGTTAAGTTAGGACTTGTTGGCTCCATGGTAATGGGCTTGGGAAATACAGGCTGTACGGCATGCTTGGCTACTGGAAATATTCGTCGATACACATTGTGGATTACAACTGTTGGTTGCTTGGTTTTCCCGATTTCGTATGTGGTATATAAATTGGGTGCGCCGGTAAGTGCTTCGTATATTGTGTTTATTGCGGTGTATTTTGTTTTGAATTTGATAAGACTGTGGATTATGCACGATTTAATTAAATTCCCTGTTATGACATTTGTCAAGGATGTATTTGGTAGAATTGTTCCAATGACACTATTGGCAGTAATCTTGCCGATTATTGTGATGATGCGTATGAACGAGGGGCTTGTTAGATTTTTCGTGTCTTGTATTGTTTGTATCGTGTCAACATTTTTTTGGGGATTCTTGATAGGAATGTCAAAACAAGAACGAAAAATGATTATCAATATGGTATGTAAAAAAATTAAAGGATAAAATTATGGGAGTAAAAACTTACATAAAAAGAGTGCTGAAATATATCGTTTTTGGGGTGCCGGTAAAAAAAGTATATCCGCAAGTTTCAGTTATTGCACCTAATGATTATCTTAAAGGACGCGTTGCCTTGATTACTGGAGGTACGAGTGGCATAGGATTAGAAATCGCTAAAGCCTACATTAATGCTGGAGCGAAGGTTATAATAACGGGGAGAACAAAAGAACGAATTGATCGGGCTTGTTTTGAAATTGAAAAACAAGTTCGTAATAAAGGTTGTATTTATGGAATTGAAATGAACAATACGGATGTGTCTCAGTTTTCGAAAAAATTTGAAGATGCTTTAAAACTTGTTTTTCCACAAAAAATAGACATTCTTGTCAATAATGCTGGTGTACTTGGTGGTCATATTTCTAATGCGACTGAAGATGCTTACGATTCTGTTTTAGACACCAACTTAAAAGGACCGTTTTTTTTGTCACAACACATTGGTCACTATTTTAAAGAAAACAGCATTCGTGGCAATATTTTGAATATCGCTTCTTCGTCAAGTTTACGTCCTGCGGCGTCTGCATATACTTTGTCTAAATGGGGTATTCGAGGGTTGACTATTGGATTGGCGAAAGTTTTGGCTCCATATGATATTGTCGTTAATGGCTTGGCTCCTGGACAAACGGCGACGCCTATGTTGCGCTCAAACAAATCGGATGAAAATTTAGTTTCATCGAATACGCCTATAGGTCGTTTTATTTTACCAGAAGAAATCGCTAATATGGCTGTTATTTTAGTAAGCAGTATGGGACGATCAATTATGGGTGATGTTGTATATATGACTGGTGGTGCGGGTGTTTTTTCAAATGAAGATATGGATTATTCATTTAGGTAATTGATTATGGAAAATATGTATTATACCGTAGAAAGAAGTGTTCAAATTTTAATCTCTCTGCTCAAGGCGCACGGAATTCGCTATGTTATAGCCTCTCCAGGAACAGCAAACATGACGTTTGTTGTGAGTATACAAAATGATAGATATTTTAAGGTTTTTTCTTCAATTGATGAGCGCTCGGCTGCGTATATGGCTTGCGGCTTGTCTGCTGAATTGAATGAACCTGTTGTAATCACGTGTACTGAAGCGACTGCTTCTAGAAACTATTTGCCAGGATTGACAGAAGCGTTTTATCGAAAACTACCGGTTTTAGCAGTGACTTGTAACCATGGAGAAGAATTTATCGGACAGATGGTTCCCCAGGTTATCGATCGTCGGTCGCTACCCAATGATGTTGCAAATTTATCTGTGAACATTCCGTTTGTTAAAGACAAAAATGACGAATGGAGCAATACGATTAAGATTAATCAGGCTATATTGGAATTGACTAGACGGGGTGGTGGTCCTGTTCATATAAATTTGGCGACCCATAATTCGGCTGATTTTAAAGCAGAATCCGCCAAGCCTGTTCAGATAATAAAACGTTATTTTGCAAATCAAAAACTTCCACAAATTCCAGATGGACGTGTTGGAATCTTTGTTGGGGCTCATAAGCGTTTTTCTGAAACGGTGGTTTCTTATATAAATCGTTTTTGCGAGCAATACAATGCAGTTGTTTTTTGTGATCAAACGAGTAACTATTTTGGACCATATCGAATTAATTACTCAATTGTTGCATGTCAAGAAAAATATAGATCAAGTTTAAGAACCTTGGATTTGGTTGTTCATATAGGTCAAGTTTCTGGTGAATATTGGCATGTATCTTCTTCCCAAACATGGAGAGTGGATGAAGATGGTGAAGTAAAGGATGCTTTTAAGGGCTCGTTGAATGCTGTTTTCGAAATGTCTGAAGAGACATTTTTTCAATCCTATATACAAGAGCGGAAAGAGAAAAAAAATGATTTGTACACTCAATATTGTAAAGAATGTTATTTAGCATATAATAAAATCCCTGAACTGCCGTTTTCTAATGCTTGGGTTGCAAAAAGGATCCACAAGGAAATACCTGCGGGATCTGTGCTGCATTTCGGAATACTTAATTCTTTAAGGGCCTGGAATTTTTTTGATGTTCCACAAGCGTACATGACTAGTTGCAATGTGGGTGGTTTCGGTATTGATGGGGGACTGTCCACATTGGTTGGAGCGTCTATTGCTAATCCTGAAAAAATACATTTTGTATTCCTAGGGGATCTTGCGTTCTTTTATGATATGAATGCCTTGGGTAATCGTCATATATCAAATAATGTAAGAATTATGGTTGTCAACAACGGCAAGGGAACGGAATTTAGAATGTATTGGCATCCTGCATATCAATTGGGGGATGACGCAGACAAATTTGTTGCAGCTGGAGGACATTATGGGAATAAATCACCTAAATTGATAAAGTCTTATGTTGAAGCCTTGGGATATGAATATTTAAGTGCAAATAATAAAGCAGAATTTGAAAAGAATTATAAGACTTTTATTTCTGGAAATCGGCATGATAAGCCGATGGTGTTTGAGGTATATACAGATAATGAAGATGAAACTCGTTCGATAACGATTATGCGTTCTTTGTTGGTTGACGCCTCCTATTGTACAAAACAAAAAATTAAGGGCGTGGCAAAGTCGATGGTGAAATTGATAAAGAAGTAAAGCGAAAAGGATCGTCCTATAAATGTTGGTTGATGTAGAAATAGTTTTTATAATAATTGTTCTTTTGCTTATGTTCCGCAAAAAGGATGGGCTTGCGGAGTCATCTTTGCCGATAGCAAAGGATGTAAATTCCTTTATATCAAAAGAAACTTCTGCTTTTTTTAAAGCTTTTTGTTGTGTTATTATTGTTTTGCATCATTTTTCATTACGATATGAAAACGGAGGCCTTATTTCGAGTCTTGTGGCTGTGGGGGGGGGCTCCTTTTCACTGCCTATCTTCTTTCTGCTTTCTTCGTATGGTGTTGTGAAATCAGAATATCGCTGTAGAACCAACGCAATTTTGTTTGTAAAAAAAAGATTGCTTAAAATCATGATCCCATTTTGGATTATTTGTTCTGTGACTGTGTTGACTTACAGTATGATTTCACTTGAAGGTGTAACTCAAAGTGAGCTTGCAGCTTATCGAGTGAATTCGTATTTCGGATTTATGGCAGGAATACCGTTAATACAAAAGTTGGGTATGTGTCTTGGGCTAATTGAGATTGATGGTGCAATGTGGTTTATTTGGGTTACTGTTGTATCGTACATAGCTATTTTGATTTCCAAAAGTATATTTCGTTTAGATAAATTTCCAATAGGTTTCTTTGCTTTATATGTTGCATTGATTGTTTTTTCTGGTGTATGTTTTTTTATTTTTGAGTTGCCAGCCCATTATTGGCGAAATCTTTGGGCTCTTATTTTAGGGGGGGGGCTGGCTGTACTTGATATTAAATCAGTCAGAATGACAAAAATGTTTTTGTTGGCAGTCTGTTTTATAACAAATGTTTATTTATGTATTTATTCTGTTTATATGCATGATTATGTCTATATGGTATTTGCAAATATGGCATTGATTTCGATTTTTATTGTAAACGAGTTGTTAAAAAAGAAATTAGAATTTCATAGCGTAATTACTGTTTTATCGGGATTGTCTTATTGGATTTATTTGATTCACATCAAGGTTTTGACTTTTGAATGGTATTTTGTGGGGTACAAGGATGTTTTTGTGCCTTTGTTCGTTATTATAACAATGAGTTTTTTGTTTAGTAAATTGTTAAAGTCAAATAGAGGATGCATTAATGAAATTCGAATTCTGTAGAATGTGGCGATTAATTGTCTTTTTTATTCGGGCTTTTTTTACCTTGAAGAAAAAGGTTATATTGTTTAGCATTCCCACGCACCCTAATTTGGGTGATCAAGCGCAGTTGATGTGTACCGAAAAGTGGATTAAAGAAAATTTCAGCAATTATAAAATGTTGTCGCTTGGACATCTTTGCGTACCTTTTGCAAATAGATTCGAGACGTTGTTGTTTAATTATACCTTCTGGGCTTTTTTGGTCTTGAAATTAACGGTTCGAAAGAATGATGTGTTTATTGGACATAGCGGATATTTCTTTGTCGATCATCATGGGGGCTGGTTTTCATACGATTTTTTGATGCAACATTGGAATAATCAATTTATTATTCTTCCGCAGACTGTCAATCTCTATACACCTGTTGTAAAGCAACGTGTGGCTAAAACTTTTGGAAATAAAAAAAATCTCACCCTCCTATGCCGTGATGAAATTTCTTACGAAAATGCAAAACAACTCTTTGGAACAACAAAACTTTTATTGTATCCAGATATTGTGACAAGCTTGATAGGCTTGAGAACGTATAGTGCGAATAGAGAAGGTGTTCTTTTCTGTTTCCGTGATGACATTGAAGCTTTTTATTCAGTAAGTGATATTGACAATTTGATGCAACGATTTGGTAATGTGCGTAAAGAAAAAGTTGATACAACTTTGAAAATTTCATCCGGAATGATGCACAAGTTCCGTGATGAATTGATTAATAAGATGATTGAAAAAATATCAACGTATAAAGTTGTGATAACGGATCGCTATCATGGAACTATTTTTTCGGCAATAGCAAATACTCCGGTTATTGTTGTTAGTTCTGCGGATCATAAGTTGAGTAGCGGAGTTAAATGGTTCCCGCAAGAAGTGTTTGGCGAGAACGTACAATATGCAGAATCTTTGGATGATGCTTACGAAAGGGCTGTTAATATGTTGAACGAAAAACGGCATATTTATAATAATCCATCATATTTTAAAGACCGATATTGGGACAGACTTTATTCCTGTTTAGAATATAAAGATTGACTTTAGTAAGGACATTGTATGCGTATTTTGTTTTTTTCAAACATTCCAATAAGGAAAACGTTTAAAGGCTCATACAACGGAGGTGGTTGGATTTCGTCTTTAATTGATACACTTGTCCAATCAACAGAACATGAAATTGCCGTAGGGTATTTCTCTGAAAGTGATGAAAAAATTACCGATTCCCAATTAACTATATACAAAATGAAAGAGGGAAATATTCTTAAAAGGCGTTTGAAAAAATGGTTGTCTTTATTTCCTTTTTCTTCATTGATTGAAAAAAAATCTTGGCTATTTTATGAAAAAAAATTATTGTCTGTAATTGCGGATTATAAACCAGACATAATTCACATATTTGGAACAGAGCATCAATTTGGTCTTATTTCTAATAAAACCAACGTCCCGACAATTATTCATATTCAAGGGGTTTTAAATCCCTATTTCAATGCCTTTTTGCCACCTTTTTTTTCTTGGTATAATAATTTTTTTAGACCAATTCATTTTGTACAAAAATACATAGAACGAAAAACATGGCAAATGAACTGTTTTCGAGAAAAAGAAATTTTTTCTAGAAATCAAAATTATATAGGTCGTACTGATTGGGATAAAAGAGTTGCTTTCATTTTAAATCCAAAGAGCATCTATTTTTATGGGAGCGAAATATTACGGAATGATTTTTATAGAGAGTGGCAAAGAAAAAATCCTAAAGAATTAATTATAATTTCAACGATATCCTCTCCACTTTATAAAGGTTTTGACACTATACTTAAAACGGCTTTTTTATTGAAATCTTTTAAGAAAGATTTTATATGGAAAGTTTTTGGAAATATCAATCCAACATATATAGAAGGAAAAATAGGAATTAAACATTCTGAAGTTGATGTCAAATTAGAAGGAGTGGCAAATACAGAAACATTAATTGAAAGTATAATCGAATCATCCGTTTATGTACATCCAAGCTATATTGATAATAGTCCCAATAGCGTTTGTGAAGCACAAATGTTAGGTGTTCCTGTCATTGCCACAAATGTGGGTGGTTTAGCCTCAATTATAGATGATTGTAATACAGGCTTTTTAGTACCTTCTAACGATCCATATCAGATGGCTTATATGATAGATTTTTTATACAAGAATAAAAAATTGAATGAACAAATAGGATATTCAGCGCGTATTCAAGCTTTAAAAAGACACGATAGAAATAGAATTATAAATGATCTTTTAGATGTTTACAGGATTATTTCAAAAAAATAAATGAGGTTGCAATGAAACTGCATACTATCCCATATAAAGTTGTTCGAAAATGTTGTCGTTTTATATATGCAATTTATTCTATTTGCAGAACTAAATTGTGTTTTTTTTCTCTTGATGTTGAAACAGATGGCTACAAAACAAATGGATATCCTATAGTAAACGTCATTAGAGGTCGTATAAAAATTGGGAAAAATTTTAAAATGAATAATGGCTTATCTTTAAATACAATTGGTTATACAACGCCATGTATTTTAATTGCGAAGGATGCCCAATTGATTATTGGAAGTAATGTTGGTATATCACAAACATCATTGATTGCATCTGATGCGGATATAATAATAGGAGATAATGTATTAATGGGTGCTGGTGTTAAGGTTTATTCGAGCGATTTTCATAGTACAAATTATGAAAATCGTCGTAATAGTATGACGGATTCGGATCATTGCAAGTCTAAACTAGTTTCAATCGGAAATGATGTTTTTATTGGTGCAGGAACGATAATTTTGAAAGGTGTTTCGATTGGCGAAAAGTCAATTGTTGGTGCAGGAAGTGTTGTGACGAAGAGTATTCCGCCTAATGAAATTTGGGCAGGCAATCCAGCAAAGATGATTCGAAAGATTTGTCAAGTTTAAAAAATTAATTTTGGGAGAAAACATGATTAACTTGATTCTTTGTGGTGGTAGCGGTACGCGCCTTTGGCCTGTGAGCCGCTCCTTGATGCCCAAGCAGTTTGCACCGCTTTTTGACGGACAGTCCCTGTTCCGCAAGACGGTGGTGACGAACTCCGCTGTTTGCGAATCGCAGTTCATTGTTTCCAATGCCGACCAGTTCTTCCTTGCGAAGGACCAGCTCGAAATGGAAGGCATGAAGGGTGCCAGGTTCCTTTTGGAACCGGTGGGCCGCAACACTGCCCCTGCTATTGCTCTCGCTTGCCTTACCATGAATCCTGAAACCATCGTGCTGGTTTCTCCTTCGGATCACGTAATCCGCAAGAAAGACGAATACAAGAAGGTGCTCCTCCGCGCCCAGGAACTTGCCGAAGCGGGCAACCTCGTGACCTTTGGCATTACGCCGACGAGCCCCGAAACGGGCTACGGCTACATTGAAGCCGATGGCGAAAATGTTAAGCGCTTTGTAGAAAAGCCGGACCTTGCCACTGCCGAAAAGTACTTGCTTTCTGGTAATTTCTATTGGAACAGCGGCATTTTCTGCTTCAAGGCAAAGACTTTCCTTGCTGAACTCGGCAAGTATTCTCCGGAAATGCTCGCTGCTGCAAAGAAGGCCCTTTCTGACGTGGTTGTGGAAGATGGTGAACCCATCCGCATCGACCGCGAAGATATGCTTGCCATTCCGGCAAATTCCATCGACTACGCTGTGATGGAAAAGTCGAACAAGGTGAAGGTGGTGCCCAGCGATATCGGCTGGAGCGACCTCGGCAGTTTCGACAGTCTTTATGGCGAATACCCGCACGACGAAAATGGCAACAACGTGAACCCGCGTCACATTGCTGTCGATTCCAAGAATTCCTTGGTGATGGGTAGCCAGCGTGCCATTGCGACGATTGACCTCGACAAGATGCTTATCGTGGACACTCCGGACGCGCTTCTCGTCGCCCCGCTCTCCAGTAGCCAGAAGGTGAAGAAGGTGGTGGAAAAACTCAAGGAGCGCGGCTCCGACTTAATCAACGTCCCACAGACGGTGAGCCGCCCGTGGGGTACGTACTCCGTGCTGGAATCTACCGAGCGCTACAAGATGAAGCGTATCGTGGTGAAGCCGGGTAAGCGCCTCAGCCTGCAGAAACACCTGCACCGCTCGGAACACTGGGTGGTTGTGAGCGGTACCGCTACGGTGACTGTCGGCAAGAACGTTTTCTACGTGCGTCCGAACGAATCGACCTATATTCCCGTGGGTGAAGTTCACCGCCTGCAGAACGAAGGCAAGCTCCCGCTTGTGATCGTTGAAGTGCAGGTGGGCGAGTACACCGGCGAAGATGACATCATCCGCGTGGAAGATGACTTTCATAGAATGTAAGTGATTTTAAATTCCCCAAAACAAAACATCTCCTGCCTGAAGAAATTCGGGCAGGAGATGTTTTGTGGTAGGTGGGGATTTTCTTGAAGCCATCCCGGAGAATTCGGCTGTCCAGGGCGAGCTCGGCAGACATCTCGGTTCCCGCTTTCTGCGTTAGGCCTCCAGCCACTGGTAGCTCTGCTGGGTAACGTATATTTTGGTAACGTATATTTTCTTTCGCAAATTCCTCTAAGGGGGTAAAAAAATAGGATGTTCCAATTTTTAGATTTGAAATAACCACAAATCAACCTAAAAGAAGAGCATCCTATGGATAACAATATAATCAAAATTGACGAGGAAAATCTCAAGAACGACCTGAAGGGAGGGTAACGTATATTTTCTTTCGCAAATTCCTCTAAGGGGGTAAAAAAATAGGATGTTCCAATTTTTAGATTTGAAATAACCACAAATCAACCTAAAAGAAGAGCATCCTATGGATAACAATATAATCAAAATTGACGAGGAAAATCTCAAGAACGACCTGAAGGGAGTCATTAGAAAGACCATCGAAGAAACCCTCAACACGATGCTGGACGAGGAAGCCGCGGAGCTGTGCAACGCGGAAA